>JAFTYO010000039.1 GCA_017464685.1 Alphaproteobacteria bacterium | reverse complement strand
TAGACGCCGGTATCTATTCCGAACTAAAGTTCGGGCACCGGTATGATGGTGTTGGAGGCCACACCGCCACATCATTTTTGATTTAAATCTACAAACAGACTCTTTTTACTTGCAAAAAAAAAAAACGGTTTATGATGAGCTTTGAAAGATCATTTTTGCTCTTTTCAAAGGTACTTAAACTTAATTTTTATAGAAAGGATTAAAAATTATGAGAAAATATTTTCTACTTAGTGCTGTGGCTTTGATAATTTCAGGCACAGCTAACGCAGCAACAGACTATGCAGAAGTTACTGCAAAGGCAACAATCGAAGTGGCTGGGACTTTTACTTGTTCTGATTTAGATTTCGGTACTATTGTTGTTAAACAAGGTAATGAAGAATTTGATATAAGCTCTTTTGATTTAAATGAAGGCGTAACTTATGATAACTATGCTATATCTATATCCGGTTTTAATCCATCAGAATGTGCTTATAGCGGTGGTTATGATGCAGGTGATGACGGCACTTTTCCTCCTATAACATCATATTTAAGAAATGCAAATGGTGATTCATTACTATTTAGTGCTGATTTTCAGAACTTTTATGGTGGTGAGCTTCATGGTACACTTACTATCCCTGCCAATGTCAAAGCAGGTGAATATACAGGTTCATTTACTGTTACCCTAACCTATTAATACCCCAGCAATCACAAAAACACTCTCCGATATTGCTATCGGAGAGTGTTCTTTTTAATACGGTTTCAGATTATTTTGCAGCATTAATTGCAGCTTGAATACCATCATAATCAATAGCATTTACCTTACGACCATTCAAAACCAATGTCGGAACACCGCGAACTTGAACTTTGTTGCCAAGTCTTGCTGTATTTTCAATGAATTTGCCGGTCTTTTCAGAAGCGACATCTGCTTTGAATTTTTCCATATCAAGACCTAATTCTGTTACAATTTCATTGATTTTTGTTTCATCTAATCTTTCAGGATTATTTAAAAATGCTTTGTAAACTTCCATAAATTTACCTTGTTCATGAGCAGCATATGCAGCTTTAGCAACAGGAGCAGAACCTAAGAAAGTTAAAGGTTTGAATACAACCTTAACATCCGGATTGTTTTTAACAACCTTTTCCATTGCGTCAGCAATTCTCTTGCAGTATCCGCAATTGAAATCAAAAAACTCAACCAATACAACTTTCGCATCTTTAGGACCAACAAAAGGAGTATTTACATCATTTTGCAATTCGTCCATATTTTCCAAGAACAATTTTGCTGCTTGACGTTCTTCTTCTTCACGTTGCATTTGTTCAAATTTTTGTAACGCATTAACAACGAGCTGAGGATTGTTATCCAAAACGGCTGCAACTTCCTTTTCAGAAAGGCTAGCAACAGGAGCTGATTTTTCATCACAGTTTTTGGTAGCAACTACAACTGCACCCGCAGATACAGCCAATGCTAACAAAGAAACATATAAAGAACTTTTATTCATTTTATTTTTCCTTATCAATAATTACGTAATTAAAACAAGCACAATTTAAACGAATATTTACACATTTACAAGTATAATTTACAAATTATGTATAACTAATATCAATTTTTTAATATGAGGCGCATATGTTTAATTTAAAATTTTCTTTATTTTCACATACTAAAGAGTTGGAGCAAAAGATTGATATGCTTCATGATAAAATCATTGAAATATCATTGGTATTTAAAAAAGCCGTAACAGTTTATTTAAAAGAAAAAAGAAGTTCAGAATATCGCCATCTGAGTAAAAACATAAAAGATATCGAACATGATGCCGATTCGTTGCGTCGTGAAATTGAGAACAGGTTATATATGCATAATCTTATACCGGATTTTAGAGGTAATATTCTGGAATTGGTCGAAAATTTAGATAAAGTAATAAATGAAATTGATGATGTGGCACATAAATTTTACATTGAACAAACTGATATTCCGGCAATTTATCATGATAAATTTAAAGAACTAACCGAACAAGTTAGCGAATGTGTTGAAAATCTGGCTGTAGCTTCAAGATCATTCTTTCGTGATTTGTCAGCTGTTCGAGATTATGCAAAAAAAGTTTATTGGCTTGAACATGAAAGTGATAAAACATCAGCAAAACTAAAAGAAGCAATTTTTGCCTCTGATATGGAACTCGCACAAAAGCTCCAACTCGGTTCGGTTATCAGCGAAGTTGCCGATATTGCAGATCTGGCAGAAAATTGCATTGACCAATTGTTAATTTATGTAATTAAGAGAGATATTTAATGGAACTCACATATTTATTTTTTCTCAGTAGCGGTCTTTTTTTAGGATGGTCTTTGGGAGCAAATGATGCCTCCAACATTTTTGGCACTGCCGTAGGATCAAAAATGGTAAAATTTAAAACCGCAGCCTTTATATCTTCAATTTTTGTAATTATTGGAGCTGTATACGGGGGACAAGGAGGAACTGAAACTTTGGGAGCTCTTGGTGCCGTAAATGCGTTGGGTGGAGCATTTATGGTTTCATTATCGGCGGCCATAACGGTTTATTGGATGGCTAAAATCGGCATATCAGTTTCAACATCTCAAGCCATAGTTGGTGGCATTATAGGTTGGAATTTATTCAGTCAAAAAAACACTGATGTATCTGTTTTAACAAAAATTTGCTCAACTTGGATTTTATGTCCGCTTATTACCGGAATCGTTGCCATATTGTTATATTTGATACTCAAAAACATAATCAAAAAATCTCATATCCATTTATTAAGACAAGATTATTACATCAGAATCGGCTTAATTGTCTCCGGTGCATTATGTGCATATTCATTAGGTGCCAATAACATTGCAAATATTATTGGTGTTTTCGCAGATTCCGTACCTTTTAAGCCTGTACGAATCGGGCAATATTTTCAATTAAGCGGATTGCAAATTTTGTTTTTATTAGGTGGAATTTCAATTAGTGCGGGAATTGTTACCTATTCTAAAAAAGTTATTTTAACAGTTGGTAACAACTTGATGAAAATGACACCTCTTGTGGCTTTGGTAGTAGTGTTGGCTCAAGCATTGACATTATTTTTGTTTTCATCAAAAGGGTTACAACATTTTTTAATGTCTCACAATTTACCGACATTTCCGTTGGTTCCGGTTTCAAGCACCCAAGCCGTTATCGGTGCAATTTTGGGGTTAGGCTTATTAAAAGGTGGAAGGGGTATCAATTGGAATATAACCTTAAAACTAATTTTAGGATGGATCACAACACCGCTTATTACCATGGGTATTTGCTTTGTTTCCCTGTTTTTCTTGCAAAATGTATTTAATATGACGGTTTATTTACCATAATCTATTGACAAAAGTATATATTTGTGCTCTAATGGGACAAATTTTAATAATTATGCCTACAAAAAGTGATATCCGCCTTGTTGTAGAGAGAGTCTTCACAAGAGTGGCCGGCGGACCGGAAAACACCAAAACAGTTGACATTAATAAGCAATCAAGAGCTATTAAGCAAATTGAAGAAACTTATGATGTTAAGATACTGGGGCCTACGCTTACCATTGATCAGATTGTTGATATCTGTTACACAGCAGGTAGAGCCAAGGCGCTTTTGAAAATTAAACTTCTGATCAATGAGTATCACATTGAATCAGAAGAGATATTTCCTGATGAAACGCAGTCAATTCATTAGTATTAAAAAAATCTGCCGACTTTTATGTCCGCAGATTTTTTTAATTAATATTTGTAGAAATATAAACCGTACAAGTTCGTTTATTTATATCGCAAACATTACAAAGTTCATCAATATCAAGTAATTTCAAGTTTCTAAGGCATTTTTTATTACCGCCACAATCTTTATCACCATATAATGCCCCTATACCGGTAGACCATTCACCATCAGAATTGTTATATTGCATATCGATCTGTCGTAAATCAGCATGATTTTCTTTTGCTGTTTTTACAATATTTATACAAATTTCACGTCCGGATTCCGGCTTAATTTCAAGCCCCATTCCGATCCAATCTTCCTTGAAATATTTATAAATCCAAATTCTATTTCCAAAATTATCATAAATATCCGTATATGATGACAATTTGAAAGCATCTGGTATAAGATTTAATTTTTCAAAAATAGGACCATATCGCTCGTATTTGCTTTCATTATCTACCTTGCCGCCACCCTGAAGTTTTGCTCTGTATTGTATCATATTATTGATTAATATATTAAGATTTTCAGCATGCGTATTGAGCTTGTATTTCATCATCGCTTTTGAATAACCCGCAATACCTCCTACCGATAAAACTCCGATAATGGCAAGCACTCCTAACATCTCAACCATACTTCTGCCAAGCTCACAAACTTTTTTCATCAAACTAACTCCTTTAAAATATATTTTGAGCTCATCATAAACCGTTTTTTTTTTTTGCAATTTATACGAGTCTTCTTTGTGGATAATTAGCTATTTATGATGTGTATCTTTCAATATCGTCGTTTCTGCGCCTGAGCGCTAGCGAAGATTAGACGCCGGTGTCTATTCCAAGCTAAAGCTTGGGCACCGGTATGACCGTGATGGGAGACAACACCGCCACATCATTTTTGATTTAAATCTAAAAACCGACTCTTTTTACTTGCAAAAAAAAAAAACGGTTTAGAATGTGAAAAAAATAGTGCTTTATGGAGTTATTTGATGAAAAAAATTTGTGAGCTCGGTCGTTTTCTTCTTCCAAAGTGTGGTACAGATAAGAAGGAGTTTTTGAGCACGGTGATAAAAATTTTCTTACGAAGAATGGTTCAGATGCGCCGTTGTTTTTTGATGAAGTGTACGATATGGGTACACGAGGATAAAAACATCAAACAAATAAGCCATTATGCGCAAGAAAAAGGAAGAAGTATGGTGGAAATGTTAGGTGTCCTTGCCATAATAGGTGTTTTATCGGTCGGTGGTATTGCCGGTTACTCAAAAGCGATGGAAAAATATAAACTAAACAAATATATATCAGATGTAAACACCTTACTCATAAATTATATGACTTTACATACAAATCAACAAACAAAAGATTCTATCAAAGCTCAATATTATGCTCCTGAAAGTTTATTTAATGACTTTAATTCAGAAAAAGGTTATCTTTCATTTTATGATATTTTTAATAATAGATGGGGTACTAATACGAGCGGTCTTTATCTTTACATTAATGATACCAGTATCTCATGTCCAGTTATCATTAAAACTGCTATTGATATGAATATCAGCAAACTATCATTATTTCATCGTACCGCTGACATATATATTTGTAATGAAAAAAATTGCAGATATAAATTCAACCAAATGAATATGGAAAAAACCCGTGAAATTTGTGATATAATAGCAAACGCCAAAGGTACAGCTATACTATATTTTGAATTCTAACTACTAATCAAAATCATTATAGTATTCTAATTTAACAATTCCAAAGTGTTTGTTTGCAAAGTTTTTATGCGCTCATAATCGGTTTTGGCATCATTTTGTTCATAAATTGACAAGAGGATTTCGCAAATATTTAAGGTGTTTTTACACTTTTGCAAAAACGAAACATTTTCATAAGTGATATAATTAAGTGCAATTTCCAGATATTGAGCTTTAAGTTTGGCATCATCTGTGGTATTGCTCAGTTCGACAAAGGCTTGTCTTTTTAACTCATCATCTTCGTTAAGGGCAATTTGCTCTAAGGTTTTGCGCCACATCTTTTCATCTTGAAGTTCCAAATAAATATGTGCCATTTTTTCCAAAATGGGTTTTTTATCAATCTCAGCGCTTAAAAATTCCATCGCATTTTTATAATACTCCAAAGCATAAACATAATTTTCATCATTTGCTTCAACTGTATTTTTCAATGCAAAAATATCACCGATATTGTTATATGTCCAAAATAAAACCTGATTGCGTTTTTTAGTATCCTCCTCGACACAAGTCTTTGATTTTGCACAATAGTCTATCACTTCATTAAAAGCCAAAAGCTTTTCATCATCATCTTTTAAATATTTTGCTTTTTCAAATGCCGCACGATAAACTTTTAACAAATCTTGTGCGTTTTCATATGGTTTGCGTTGAGTTTTAAGCATTTTATATGCCTCCGGTTTTTAAACAATATTCTCTATGCTTTAGACCATATTTTTTAAACACTTCACAATTTTGACAGATACACCCTCTGTCAAAATGTATACAGTTACTTTTTTCAAAAGCGCAAAACATTTTTTCATAGTGAGTTTTATTTTGTAAATCTTTAGTTGAAATGTTTTTATTTTCGTCCTGATTTTTTAATTTACAAATTTTTTCATATGACGGACACATCATACAAAGACAGTTGCACATATTTTCTTTTGTTTTTTCAACCTGCATATTTTTTCTCCTTGTTTATAAGGTAAAAATATGTATTACCATTAAAAAAACAAGTTTATCCGCTATAAGCAAAAAGTTTAGATTCTATCAAACACACCATCTGTAATTAATGGCAAAAAATGATTAGTAACCACAGGCAAAAATTTGACCTCATCAACACGAGAACACAACGACCCTTTATGGCATTTTTGTATCATTTCTTCAATATTTTCTTTGCGTCCTCGCATCAAAATCTCAACACTACGGTCATCACAATTTCTTACCCAACCGGAAATATCGCCGATTTTTAAGGCTTCTTTTTGAGCCCATCTTCTAAAGCCAACTCCTTGCACTCGGCCGCTTATTTTAAGATAAACCTCTATCATGTGCGTAAATATTGTTCGGTACAAATAAGTATATCTTTAATGTTGTTTCGTCTAGTTTCGGCTGTCGGTTCAGTTCCCCACATGCGTGCCTGATACAGTTCTTCGAGTTCCGAAAGTTCAAAAGCTTCCAAAGCATTAATTTTACCCTTTACAAGAGCCAATGCCAACAAAACCGAACGCATATTCAAAGCCGCCACATAAAAACAACTCAGTTCTTTATCTGTCATCTTATTTAAATATTCTTTGAACTTTAATGACATATCTTCGTTTTCTTTTAACACCTCAAGTCCGGTTGTTTTTTTAAAACTTCCCTTCACTGTTTTATTTACCCACGCAATAATCGGTGTCCATTTTTTTTCTTGCTCATCGTGAACTTTTTTATCCCTGCTCCAAAATAACAATACATCGTTGACAGCAAATCCGACAAGCCTTTCAATTAGGGCTTCTCTGTTTTTATGAACATCTTTTTCAATTGTTTTTAAATCCTCTGATTGCATATTTATTTTTTACCTCTTAACAAATTTAACACTCCTTTGGCTGCATCATTAACCAGATTTATGCCGCCTGTTACCACATCACTTGCTCCTTGATACACACTTTGTCCGGCGGCTTTTACTCCGCTCGGTGCTTCAAACATATTTTCATAAGGTGTTCCTTTTAAGGCGGTATAACACGGATAATTATCTACATCTAAGAGCATTTGCGAACCCAAAAATGCAGGACCCGTTGCCGCTATTCCGACCATATTTTTAATGACCGAAGAATTATCTATTGCCAAACGAGGTTTTTCAACCGTTCCTGACACTTTCAGCATTGAAGAAATTGCTTGTGCCACATTGGTATCGGCAAGTTTTCCGTTAAACGGCTTAATCGAAAAATCTATTTTATCATTTTTCAAATTTACAACACCATCGCTGACAATAGTTATCCGATTGCTCTTAAAAGCAATGCCTTTGGGGAAAATCGCTTTACCGTTTGATATATCCGTTCTTAAAACAGCACAGGACATATCCAAATGTTTATCAATCTTTTGCAACCTTAATGCTCCTAAAAGCTGAGAAACAAAATTACCGCTTAAATATTTGAAATCACCGGTCTGAATTTTTGATTCACCGATAACCGCAATTATTTGACCGCCTAAATTTTCCACCGCCTTGCGAACGGTATTTCCCGTAGTATTCAAATTAAGCGACAAATCAGTTTTTCCGCCGTTTGCAATACCAAAATAAGTTTTTTCGGTTATAGCCAGACTTTTTACCATATCTTGCAAAATAATATCTTTTCCGCTTAAAATAATCTTAAATTTATTACTTATATTGGCGCTGATTGTTCCCGTAACATTACCGCCGCCGGCATTAAGACTTTTTATGTTTACATTTGCATTAGCACCATTTATAACCACATCTACTTTTATGTTATCAAAACTTATATCCTGATTTAGCACCAATTTTTTAACATCAATTGTCAAATTGGCATTAAACAAGTTCAAAAAGCTTAAATCTATCGGTGTATCGGGTACAAAATTTGCCGCATATACCGTTGAAACAAAATTAAAAGAATTTTGGGCGGTTTTTGTTTGATTAAATTTTTGCAAATCTATCAACGCACTGCTTAAATTTGCTTTTATATTGGGCTTTGAAGTGCTTATATCGGCACTCATTGTTCCTTTTATTTCGTTTTGAGCCACATTCAATGAAGAAATATTTACGGCAACATTTTTCAAATTTCCTTTTGCGTTCGCATTAAGCCTAACTGCCGGAGCACCGAAATTGCCTTTAGGATTTTGTAAATTCACTTTTAAATCATACTCGGGCTCACCTAACAAATTTGATAACCGGCCGTCAAGATTGGCACTAATTCCAAAGGCCTTAACATTGGCTTTAAGCGGATAGTTTTTAGCATTTTGCAAAACCGAATTTATTGAACCGGCAACAATATGTGCCTTAATTTGCTCATTGTTGTAAGCAACATCAATATCGGCCGTAATATCCGAATCGACATTTTCTGATTTTAAGCTGATGTTTTTAATTTTTAATTTGTGTTTGGTCTTGTTTTTTAAATCTTGATATACAACTTCTCCGTTGTCGATTTTTAAACTTTTGGCCAATACCGAAACTATTGCGGCTCCTTGCACAGTGTCTTTTGCCAAACTTTGCACTCCTTTATCCGCCGGTTCGGTTTTAGATTGCTTGGCATTTTCTTTTTTAGAAAAATCCCAGTTGGCAACACCTTTTTCGTTTAGCTCAAGATAAACTTTCGGCTCAATTAAATGCACCTTATCAATTACAATTTCTTTTTTCAAAAGCGGTAAAACAGAAAATGCAACATCTATGGTTTTTGCGCTTATCATATTCGGCTCTTTTGCCCAAGAGGCATTTGAAAATGTGACATCATTGAGTTCTATGGTCGGAATTAAGGAAATTTTCAAGCCGGCGTTTCCGTTCAGAGACAATTTTCGACCGGTTTGTTCATACACAATTTGTGCAATTTGCGTTTTATATCGGTTTAAATCAAATGTTTTAACAAACACAAACGCACCGATTGCACCAACAACCGCAATCAGCAATATAGCCCACAAAACAAACTTGAAAACTTTTTTCATTTTTTATTTCTCCCTTAATTGTAAACCCAAAAACGACATATCCTTAACAAAATAATCCGGCAACGGAGCTTTTACAACAAGCCTTTTGCTATAAATTGCCGATAAATCTATTTTGTGTGCGTGTAAATGAAGTTTTGTACTTAAATTTACGGGTTTTATTCTCTCAACACCATAATATTTATTATCACCGACTATGGGCGTGCCCAAATATTCCATATGTGCTCTGATTTGATGAGTTCTGCCCGTTAAAGGCTCAGCTTTTATAAGGCAAAATTTTTCACCCACATTATCAAGTACTTCATAATGTGTCACTGCTTTTTTGCCGTCTTCAACCACTTCCATCTTTTCACCGATTTTTTCAAGCGGAGCCTTAATTTCACCATTTTGAATTTTAGGATTATTAAAAGCAAGCACCAAATAGCTCTTTTTTAGCTGATGCTCTCTAAAGGCCTTGGTTAATATTTCGGCATATTTACGATTTCGAGCCAATATTAAAACTCCGCTTGTGTCTTTGTCAATTCGATGCACAAGTTTGGGCTTTTCTTCTTTTTCAAACTTTAAGGCTTCAAGCATACCATCAATATGCCTTTCGGTATTTGTTCCGCCTTGTACGGCAAGTCCCGACGGCTTGTTTAACACAATGATGTTATCGTCTTTAAAAATCACCTTGGATTTGATAAATTCTTCATCTGATTTGGAAACAAATCCCACATTGTTTTGTGCTTTTTCATTATCAAGCGGAGGCACTCTGATTTCTTGTCCGCAGACAAGTTTAAGATTGGATTCTGCCTTTTTGCCGTCAACTTTAATTTGTTTTGTACGCAACAACTTTTGTAATCTGCCCATTGTCAATAACGGATAATATTTCAAAAACCATCTGTTAAGACGCATTCCATCATCAGATTGTTTTACTTTTACAACCTCAACACCGGCCATTACCTGCCTCCTTTTTTCTTATTTATGGGCTTGCCGATGGTTTTGGGCACATACATTTTTTGCTTTTTTAAAGGAAAAAATTTTTCTGAATATCCGATTTCAGGCGGCATCTTAAATTCTAACACCATAGTTTCGGTTTCTTCATCTTTGAATACAAAATCATTTTTATTTGCTTTTCTTATTCTTTCTTTAAATTTATCATTAGGGATAACCTCAATTTCAAAGCCCTCCATACTAATAGCATCTTTTAAGGCTTCAGATATTTTCTCAAAAGTTTTTTCCGAAACTATAATTTTTCTTTTTTGATTATTTTCGCTCATTTTTTGCCTGCTTTTCTTTCCGTAAATTGTCAAAATATTCTATGCGTTTTTTAATTTCTCGTTCAAAACCTCTTTCTACCGGATAATAAAGTTTAGTGCGTTTAATTCCGTCCGGAAAATAGTTTTGCCCTGAAAAACCATCTTCCAAATCTTGGTCATACACATATCCGTCATTATAGCCCAACTGTTTCATCAACTTTGTCGGTGCGTTTAAGATGTGTTTGGGTGGCATTAAAGACCCTGTTTGCTTTGCTAAATCAAAAGCTTTGTGCATAGCCTTATAAACTCCGGCAGATTTTGGTGCAGTTGCTAAATAAGCAGTTAATTGCATTATGGCAAGTTCGCCCTCGGGAGAACCCAAGCGCTCATAAACTTCGGCACAAGATAAAGCTTGTGTAACCGCATTGGGGTCGGCAAGCGATACATCTTCAACCGAAAATCGGATTAAACGGCGCAAAATATATCTGGGGTCTTCGCCTGAGGCAAGCATTCTGGCAACCCAATATAAAGCGGCATCAACATCTGAGCCTCTTAGAGATTTATGCACCGCCGAAATTAAGTTATAATGCCCGTCACGACCTTTATCATATACCGGTGCACGAGAACGAATTATGTTTACAATACTGTCTTTATTAAAAATTTCACCTTCTTTGGCATAAGCCCAAACACTTTCCGCCAAATTTAAGATATAGCGCCCGTCACCATCTGCTGTATCTTTCATAAATTCTCGAGCCTTGTCATCAACCGGAAGTTTTTTACCCAAAGTTTTTTCGGCTCTTTCAAGCAAAACCTCAAAATCATCAGCGGTTAAACGATTTAAGACAAATACCTGACACCTTGATAACAAAGCGGCATTAAGCTCAAATGACGGATTTTCGGTTGTGGCTCCGACCAAAACAACAGTTCCATCTTCCACATAAGGTAAAAATCCGTCTTGTTGCGATTTGTTAAATCTGTGAATCTCATCTACAAACAAAAGTGTTCCCTTGCCTTGAGTGGCTCGTCTGTCTTTAGCATACTGAAAAACTCGTTTTAAATCTGCAACACCGGAAAAAACCGCCGAAATTTGCTCGAAATACAAATTTGTGTGCTCTGCAATCAGCCTTGCAATGGTGGTTTTACCACACCCCGGAGGCCCCCACAAAATAAAAGATGTAATTTTTTTTGAAGATAACATTCTGCCGATTGGAGCATTATCGCCCACAATGTGACCCTGCCCGACAACCTCACTTAAGGTTTGCGGGCGCAAGCGGTCAGCAAGAGGTCTTTTGACCTGATTTGAGAACAATGTTTCTTCCATATTCAATCACCTATGATATATGCGAATATATCACATTTTTTCTATGCAACAACCTTTATTTTTATGTTGTTCAATAGTGTTTTAGCAATTAATCTCCACGATTTTTAGTGCTTTCAGCTGGTTTATCTAGATTCATTGTTTTATTAATATCATTAGTTACAATGTCATCTTTTCTTGTTTTTTGAACAATTTGCTTCCAATTTTCTATTGATTTTACAAATTTGGCACTATAATAGGATTTTTTTATATCGCTTTGTGGCTCTATCAACAAATCTTCAAGCGTAACTGTTTCTGTATTATAATTATCTAAAAATAAGTTTTCTTCATTCAAACCCAGTGGTATATATGTAACAGCTCTTAAATTATTTTCTTTAGCCTCTTTTAAGATGTTTATTCGCCTGTTTTTCATATTTTCATTATTGGGCATATAAGCGGCTCGGCAATATTCCTTAAATTCCTCCCAATCTGCATCTTCCGGTATATCAAAACTACGTGTTTTCATATACATTTCCAGACCTCTATATTCATTATCTTTTGGAATTACTATCGTTTCTACCTGATTTTCTTTTTTATTTTGAGGCAATCCGCCTAACTCTATCGCAAAACTTTGATAATATTCTTGATTTTCGGTTTTGCTGTAATGATGTATTAGCCCAAATCCGCTTTTTTCATCATATCCGCAAAACTTTGTCGAATGGTTATAATTTGGCGTCGCATATACCAAGTATCTGGATTCCATATCATTTCTGGCGTAACAATAATATGGTTCTATCGCTAACTTTTTTCCCGAATATAAATCTTGGCTCATATCATTTACATCATAATTTAGTTTTTTTCTCAGCTCATTATCTTCGCCGTTCTCCCACGCTTTTTTGTACATTCTACGCACAAAATCTTTCCCTTGACGATATTCTATATACTTTCTTAAATATCCGTCAGGGTGCAATAAGTGTGTGAATATCTTTTCGTTATTATCTTCTGAAATCACTGGTGCCGGCAACTGTTCAAGCCTTACTGCTATTACATGGCTTAACGGCATTACGAATTTTGATTTATTTATCTTATCTAGTAATTCTAAAATAAAATCGTTTACCTTTTCTGGTTCTAAAAAAGGGGTTTGGATACCTTTATTACTCACCACTATTGTGGCAGGATGCGTTGCTAAAGTACTTTCATCGCACACTGCAAGATAGTTGTTTTCTCTTAAATATTCAATCAGTTCGCTTTTATAATGAGAAGACAAATTTACAAGCTCGAAATTGTTTTTTTGGTAAAACTCATACTTTTCAACATCAACATAACTGAAAAACAATGCCACTGGTTCATCAATATTCTTAAAACTCGGATTGTTTATCAGCACACTGATATCTTCAAGCATTTTTATCTTTCCCCGAATATTTTATCATATTTTTTATGATAGGTTTTTAATATCTCTTCTATATCTTCTTCATTTTTACCATTTTTTGCACATTTTTGTTTGATGATTTTTTCATAATGATTAGAGTTATATTTTCTAGAACCATAAAGCATCTCCTGTATTTCTTCTTCTGTTCTACCATTTTCCCGAGCACATTTTATAGTCCATTGTTCAGATTTTTTGATATCTTTCAAAAACTTATCCAAATCTTCCCAAGTATATTGTTTTTGATAGGGATTTTTTTCATACATTATAATGAACTGATTTTTTAAACAGCGTCTGTATTTTAGTATATCTTCGTCGCTTAGTCCTTCTTGCTTTTGTTTTACTTCCCATTCGGGCAAATTTTCGTATGTTAAGATTTCTCTATCTAAAACTTGTCTTGATACTTTTAATCCGCTCTTATGCTCACCTCTTTGAGTTTTGGCATCATACTTCCAATCTGATACAAAATTTTCATAATCTGACTCTATCTCTTCTCGGCTTTGATATTCTCTTATTTTCAACATTTATCTTTCTCCGTAGCTAACTGCTTATTTTATAATACTTTTCAGCTTTTATGTCAATAACAATTGCAAAATTCATAAAACACTGATATATTCATAATGGATATATTCATAATGGATATATTCATAATGAGGTTATGTAGCATGGAAAATATTATATTAAGTTTATCTGATGAACAAAAAAGTGCTTATTTTAACTCCCCAGCGCCTTTTCATTTGGCACAATTTGAAGATCAAACCAATGGGCAACTTTTATATGCCAAAATTTCTGAATTATCTGATGGGTTGCATACGCAAAAAGAGGATACCGATTTAAAAAATTTTGTGGAAGAACACACAAAATATAAAGATGAATTATTAAAAGAAGTTGTTGGAGAGCAATATTTTCCCAAATATATGGCAGATTTAGAAACTCAACGTCAAAAACGTCAAAATGAAATTATGTCACAAACCGAACATTTATATCATTTTTCGCAAATTCCACCAACAGAATTTGGAGATTATTTATTAACTCATCCACAAGAAAGAGGAAATGCTTTATCTGAAAAAGTTGATGAAAGTTTATGCTACGCTTCAACAGAAGCACAATCACACTATATCATAAAGCCGCCGTCAAATAATCCGTCAGAATATAGTGGCGTAAGTTGTTATATGGATGAAAAAGTGGTTTTAATTACAGGACATGAACCTCAAGACTTTTTAAGTAAACAACAATTATCTTATCGCTACGAAGTAGACCCAAAAACATTTATTCCCAATGTTTCTTTAGACGGCAGGTTTACCAATGAATTTGAATCAAAAGAAAATGCGTTAGTTTTAAGTATTGATGGACCTTTTTCGGTATCAGATATGTGTAAATCTAAAGAAAACGGCGGTTGGGATATTCCGGTATATTTTTGCCCGAATAAAGATAACAAACCTGATATTATGAAAAAAATAAATGAACTCCGCGGAGTGGGCATATCAAGAACAAACGCTTTAAGACAAGTACACGAACAAATGCCTAATCAACTTATTTTGCTTAATGAAAATCAAGAGTTGCTAACTCAAGTAAATGAGCAAGATAAAAAGCAAGAAAAACAACCTAAAAAAGAAGAAACCAAAAATATTAATCAGCAACTTCAAGAAAAATTGAAAGCAGAAAAGACATATAGTTTGCTGCTGATTAAAAGAGGCTTACAAAACCCAAAAAATCAAAAAGTGGCAGAGCAAATTGCGGATAAAAAAATAGCAAAAACAGGGCAAGGATTGACCGAAGAAAATATGAAACAAATTAAAGCAAAAATTGTATCTAAAAGTAAATAAAGGCTAGATTGTTTATTGTTGACACAATTCTATCATTTTGATATTTATGAATAAAACAATGTGTAATAGGAGAAAAGATATGGAAGAACCAAAGTTAAACGAGGAAGAATTAAAAGGCTTAAGCGAAGAAGAAAAAGCAAAAAAAATCGCTGAATTAGAAAAACAAAAAGAACTATATTGGAAAGAACGTTATAAACGTAATATTTATGAGTTTGGTGATTATGACGGACCAGAAGATACTGAAATGACTCCAGATGTTGCAAAGGCTGTTGAAGAAGGATTAAAAAAAATCCGCCAAATAAAAGAAGCAGGACATTCTAAATAATAAGACTGGAGAACCTTAATGTCGCAAAACCCAATGCTCTTTTCTGGTTACGAATATTTTGAAGAACACAATGATGAGTTGTTGCCATCTTTAGAAAGCCTTATTGAAGAAATGGATGGCTATACAAACCCTAAAGGTACACATTTTTCTAAAGAAAATATAAAACAACTTATTAATAATGTAGAAAAAATGTTAAAGATATTTCTATGACCATTGATAAATATCGGATTAGTGGAGAAAAGAGATTCGCTATTTATACCCAAGAACGAAAAAAACTTCATGATAAAATTATCAAAGAGTTTGTTACCGATAAAATTACACCACAAATGATTAATGAACAACCGAGAATTTTAATTACATTAGGCGGTCGCCCCGGAAGCGGTAAAAGTTCGTGTTTAAATGGATTAGTTTATGATGATAGTTTTATTATTTTAGACCCCGATGCCATAAAAGCCAAATTACCCGAATATAAAGGTTGGAATGCCGAAGAAGTACACGAAGAAAGCGGGGATGTTCTTGAGAAATGTTTACAAGTTGCAAAAAGCCTTAACTTAAGCGTAGTGATTGAATCAACAATGGGAACAACCGGAAGTACATTAAGACGAATAAGAGAATTTAAGGAAAGCGGCTATAAGGTTGAAGCTCATTATATGTTTTTACCAATGAGGCAAGCCTGCAAAAGAGCTTTAAAACGATTTTTAGATGCCTCCCCAAACGGCAGATATATTCCGATAGATATTTTACATCAAATGGATAATACCGAAAAGAATTTTGATTTAATAAAACCATTTGTAGACGGTTGGAGTTTTTATTCTAATGAAAATAGTGACAGAACAGGAAAAGCAGAACTGATCGCTCAATATGGCGATATTTATATGAACTCTAAAAATGAAAAACATCACCTTGCAGACATAAACTTGCAGCAATCTCGCATTGAAACTATGAAAGAACAAGTTAAACAAATAAAAGAACCTTATACAAAACCTGAAATTAAAGAAATAAACAGTTCCTTACTTTTTTATCCTGACATACATTACTCTAAATAATTACAATTACCATATTTTACAATAAATTTACATTATCCTCGTTCTCGTTGCCCTCTGGTATAGGCAAGTTCGGCCATATCCACAGATTTGCTTTTGGCAATTTGTTCTTTCTTGCGCCTGATATATTCTTCTTTTTCTCGTCTTATTTGTTGTTCAAGTGCCTTGTTTTCAAAAAAATCCGCATCTCTTGAAACCTTATTTTCCAGAACAGCCCTTTTGCGTTCTTCAATAATTTTTCTAACCTCGGCATTGTGTTCTTTAGCAAGATTTTCTTGCTTTTCATCATTTTCTTTATGGAATTTTTCCAAAATTTCCTCATCTTTTAATTCAGGCTTTTTAATCACTGCACTGTAAATTTGCTTGCCCATCTTTAATAAATCTTTAATTGTAATTCCGGGGTGCTTAGTCAAGTCTATAACCCCTACTTTGCCTCTGCCGTCAAAAAATGCAGAAAAATCAATCATAAATCGGCGAGTAGCTTTTCTGTTTTTGGGCGCTAGAATCTTTTTTAATTCCAAAGGTGTGGGCATTCTGCCAAGTGCCTGCGCAATTTGTTCGGGAGTTATGATACATTCGCTTAAATCCCACTCAAAAATGTTAACACCGGTAAAATCAACTCCGGTAAAGTCAACACCACGCAAATTTACCTGACTTAAATCAAGTCTGGTAAAATCAAGCATAGTCAAATTCATACGAGCCAGATTTAATTTATGTGGATAATAAATTGCCAAATATTCCACCAAGGCTTGCAATTCTTCAATGGCAAGCTCATCCATTTTTACATCAAGCAAAATTGCATCTTGAATGTCCGCATTGACAAGTGTTACACCACACAAATTGGCTCCGGTAAAATTGGTGCCGATTAATTTTGCATTCGTAAACACTGCTCCGTCAAGATTTGCTCCCGATAAATCGGCTCCGGACAAATCTGCCGCCGTAAAATCTGCTCCTCGCAAATCAGCATTTTTGAAGTCAACTTCTTTTAAGTCCGCAGATGAAAAATTGGCATCTTTTAATTGCTCACCGGCATATTTTCCGCCACGCAAAACTTTACCGCTAAAATTAAAAGCGGAATCAAATGTATCTAAAGAATGATAAGAGGTGCGTTTATCGGTAACACTAGAAACAGATTGCCAAGAAAAATTGTTGCAAAAAAGTTTTTCGACACTTTGATCCTGCTCACCTTTTCTGGCATCTTTTACCTTATCACGCATACTGCCGATATCAAAACTCTTTTTATTATTGTCCAACATCGTCAAACCCCTCTTCCAACAACATTCAGTTTACTTTATTTTTTTGAGTTTTACAAATAAAATAATATGTTTTATGCTTTTTTATCTTTGCTTAAAAACCAAATTCCCAAAATACCGGGCAAACAAAACATTGACGATATGGCAAAAAACATTGCCCATGACACATTTTGTGCTAAAAATCCGCTGGTTGCGGCAAATAAATCTCGAGCCAAACTCATAACCGATGATAAAAGAGCATATTGAGTGGCTGTATACAATACATTGCATAGCGATGAGATATATGCAACCAATGCGGCCGTTGCCATACCGGAAGTAAAGTTTTCAAGAGCAATAATCACGGTCAATAATGATGTATTATAACCGACCATTGCCTGTATGCTAAAAAACAAAGTGGTAATACCTTGCAAAAAGCCGCATATATAAAGGCCTTTTAAGATACCGGTTTTATTTAGCATTAAACCACCGACAAGACCGCCTGAAATTGCCGCAATCATACCGTAAATTTTGGTAATATAAGCAATTTCGATTTTTGAAAAACCCATATCCGAATAAAACGGCAAATACATCGGAGCAACATACGAATCGCCCATACGATAAAAAAAGATTAAAAACAATATCCAATACCAGTTTTTATTTTGTAAAAAATCTTTAAATGGTGCTACAACCGAAGATTTGAAAAAATCCGCAAATGTTTGCTTGGCAGCATTGTCTTGAGTGCTATATTTAAAATCCGCATTCGGCTCTTTTACCGTTAACACGGTAACAAAACCGACAACAGAGCCTAAAGCCATCAAAAAATAAACATTGTTCCAACTTGTATACTCGGCAAGCCATAATGCGCCTGCTCCGGAAAAAATCAGCCCCAATCTGTAACCTAAAACAAAAATTGCCGAACCAGCCGCTTGTTTTTCGGGTGTTTTGCTAAAACATTCCACCCTGTAGGCATCTAAAACAATATCCAATGTCGCCGAAGAAAAGCTCACCGCAATTGCATAAATAAGCATTAATGTTTTATTGTGAAAAGGATTTACGGTTGACATTAAAAATATGGATATAAAAACCAAAATTTGCATTAAAAAAGCCCAACTTTTCCGCCTGCCCATTTTCCACAAAAACGGAATTTTTATCTTATCCGTTAAAGGAGACCATAGCCACTTAAAAGAATACGGGATTTTTACCAACGAAAAGGCACCGATTGCCACCAATGTAAATCCGGCCTCTTTAAGCCATAAACTGAGTGTCGAGAAAACAAGCAAAAATGGAAAACCGCTGGCAAACCCAAACGCACACATTATAAACATTGTGCGATTTAAATATATGTCTGCTATATCTTTTAATTTTCTTAACATACATGTATTAAACATCTGACAGATTTAATATTAAGTTAAAAGCGATGTAAAAAAATCCGACCATAAATGGCCGGATTTAAAATCACTCACAAAAATAAAGGTAATCTTTCAAAAAATCCACCTCTGGATTGAGCTTTTTAAATGTAGTAAAGCTGATGAGAAAAGCCGGATAAGAATTGCTTTTGCAACAGACATCTTCAATTACAACACCCTTTTTATCGGCAAATGAAGATGTTTTGCCATGCTGTGCCGTATCTACACGAAAGCTGCGTTTGATACCACTGATTGATGCCGGCAAATCTTCCACATGTCCGACTCGCGGATTTTTTATTTTTCCTTCTCTGTCGACAATCTGTGTATCCGTAAAGCAGTTTGTCACCAATGCTTTAGCTTCCATAAAATTAGCCAGCAAACATATCTTGCTTGTCGGATACATTGGCTCAAGTTTATAACTTGTAGGATAATCTGCTACTACATGCTTACTCATTTCTTTGACGACAAACTTTCGTACTACCGGACCACCTGATTGCAACAACATAACCTGAAGTCGGTCTTTGTCATAGGCATTCACAATGCCCCATACCTTACTGATGTCAGATACTACCTTTAAGTTTTTATCCACAAAACACTTTGGTTTAACGAATACGCCTTTTGAACAAATGAGCACTTTTGCCCTTTTGATGTCGGTTGTAAAACAGCCAGATTCATCAAGATAAAATTTACCTGTTTCCATAAAAATTATAATTTAAAATTTACATAGTCTTATTTTTAATGCTGTTAACATACTAAATATATACATATTTGTCAATAGAATTTTGCGTAATTTATCCTTAATCACCACCTCCTAACCGTCATTACTTGGTCAAATAATATAGCTTTATTTATACCTAGATTCAGGAATCAAGTGCCGGAGTGACAGTTAGGAGGTGGTAGCAAATTTAGGTGACATAATAAAGACCCAATACATTTTTGCTAATCGTAAAAATCAGCGCTTACTCGTTTTTTAAATTTAAGTATCATTACCTCAAAGATGACTAAATATCCACAAAGAAGACTCGTATAAATTGCAAAAAAAAAAAACGGTTTATGATGTGATGTGAGAGGCTAATTTTTAGCTTTTCAAATGTACTTAAACTTAATTTTTGTAAAGGATTTAAAATTATGAGAAAATATTTTCTTTTATCGGCGGTGGTAATGCTTGTTGCAACAAATGCAAACGCAACTTCAGAATCTGCAACTTTTCAAGCAAAAGCTCAGGTAAATATGGTTAATTATGTAACTTGTAGCGATTTGGATTTCGGTACAATTTATTTGAAAACAGATAATGAACCATCAACATTAACTATTCCTGCGATGGGATCAGGTCTTATTGAAAAAACCGGAGATATAACAACTTATACTGGAGGAGAAGCGGCAGAGTGTACCTTTTCAAGTACTTTTAATACTATAGATGAAAATTGGAGTATAATAACTGATGATTATCTTCAATTAGATGGAGGAGAAGGTGATGATATGCACGCTACGATTACAGATATGACCGTCTACTTCGATACCAACCAAAAAGCCAGAATTGGCGGAACCCTTAATATTCCTCGAGGTTTTTCAGGTGGTACTTTAACAGGTACATATACATTTACTGTGCTAGACTAAAAAATAAAAACTTTACCGCCTCTTATTTTCTGTTAAAGAGGCGGTATTTTTTTGCTTTTAGTCTTTTTTCATCTGAGACATATATTCTAACAAAGAACGCTTTTGATGTACATTTTCTTGCGCCTTGTTTAATAATGTTTCATATCTTTCTGGGTTTGTTTTGTTCACTATCTGGAACCTTGCCTCATTTGACATATATTCCGCCAACGGCCTACTTGGTGCTTTTGAATCAAGCATCAAAGGAGCTTTGCCGTTTTTTGCATTGTCCGGATTATATCGATAGAGCGGCCAAGCGCCGGTTTCAACCGCATCTTTTTGATGATTTAAGCCGTCTGCCAAGTTAAACCCTTGCGCAATACAGTGCGAATATGCAATCACGAGTGACGGGCCGTCAAAGGCTTCTGCCTCGTTTAAGGCCTTAATCAGTTGCATATCGTTAGCACCAAACGAAACTTGAGCAACATAAACATTGCCGTATGACATTGCAATCAAGCCTAAATCTTTTTTAGGCAATGCCTTACCCGATGTAGCAAATTTTGCCGAAGCACCCATCGGTGTTGCTTTTGATTGTTGACCGCCGGTGTTAGAATATACTCCGGTATCGAGCACCAAAATATTGACATTTTTTCCCGAAGCAATTGCGTGGTCCAAACCACCAAAACCAATGTCATATGCCCAACCGTCACCACCTAAAATCCATAAGGATTTCTTAATCAAATAATCAGCCAAGTTATCAAGATGTTTTGCTTTTTCATCATCAAGCTGAGCCAATCTTTCACGCAAAGCCTTAACATTTTGGCGCTGCTTATCAATTTGTTCATCGTTTGTTTGTTCATTTGACAACAAATCATCAACCAACTCTGCCCCGACTGATTCTTTTAACTGAGCAAACAAAGATTTTGCAAAATTTGTTTGTTGGTCAATTGAAAAACGCATACCCATACCAAACTCGGCATTGTCCTCAAACAAAGAGTTTGCCCAAGCCGGACCACAGCCTTTTTCATCTTTGGTATATGGGGTGGTCGGCAAATTGCCCGAATATATTGAAGAACAACCGGTTGCATTGGCAATGACCATTCTGTCCCCAAAAAGTTGTGTCAACAATTTGATATATGGGGTTTCACCACAACCTCCGCAAGCGCCAGAATATTCAAACAGCGGTCTGATAAGTTGTGTGGTTTTGGGCATATTTTTTACAACCTCTGTTCTCTTAACATAAGGCAGTGTTTCAAAAAATTTCCAATTAGCTTTTTGATTTTCGATATGTTCTTCAATGTGCTCCATATTAATGGCTTTTTTGCTCAAATCCTGACGATTTTTGGACGGACAAGCCGATACGCAAAGTCCGCAACCGGTGCAATCTTGAGGTGAAATTTGCAAAATAAACTTTTTGCCGGCAAACTCTTTGCCCTTATAATCTGCCGATTTAAAGCTTGAAGGAGCATTTTTTAGCTCATCTTGGCTTGCAACTTTCATTCTGATAACACCATGCGGGCATACCAAAGAACACTTACCACACTGAATACAGGTGTTTTCATCCCAAATTGGAATTTCGGTTGCGATTGTGCGCTTTTCATATTGAGTTGTTCCGGTGGGATATGTGCCGTCAACAACATCTTTAAAGGCCGAAACAGGCAAAGCATCACCATTGCCGGCAATTATCTCGGCGGTAAACTTTTTCACAAATTCCGGTGCATCTGCCGGCACCACCGACAAACGATTAAAGTTTGAAGTGACACTTAACGGATATTCAACCTCATGCAAATGTTGTAATGTGGCATCAACCGCCTCAAAGTTTTTCAAAACAATTTCATCACCTTTTTTAGAATATGTCTTTTTAATGGCTGCCTTAATCTGCGCAATGGCTTCATCTTTTTCCAATATGTTCGAAATGGCAAAAAAGCAAGTTTGCATCACCGTATTAATGCGTTGTCCCATACCGGTAGCTCTTGCCACATCAACCGCATTGATGGTATAAAACTTGAGTTTTTTTGATATAATTTGCTCTTGCACTTCTCTTGGCAAACGATTCCACACTTCATCTTTTGAATATGGTGCATTAAGCAAAAATGTGGCGCCTTCTTTTGCCACTTTTAAAATATCAACTTTGTTCATAAACGAAAATTGATGGCAAGCCACAAAATCTGCTTTTTTAATTAAATATGCCGATTTAATCGGATTGTCGGAAAACCTTAAATGTGATGTTGTCATAGAGCCTGATTTGCGAGAATCATATACAAAATAGCCCTGACCGAATTTGCCGGCATCTTCGGCAATAATCTTAATTGAGTTTTTGTTTGCTCCGACCGTTCCGTCTGCACCAAGTCCGTAAAACACCGCTTTGACAACACCTGCCGGCTCGGTATCTAGTGTATCATCAAACGGAAGCGATGTATTGTTTACATCATCAACAATACCCACCGAAAAACCGTTAATCGGATTTTGGCTCAAACCGTTATCAAAAACCGCCTTGACCATACTTGGAGTAAATTCTTTTGAAGATAAACCGTAACGGCCTCCCAACACTTTCGGCATAGCAACAATTTTGCCGTTTGCAAATGCTTTTGAAAGTGTTGCCACAACATCTAAATATAACGGCTCACCGGTTGCCCCCGATTCTTTTGTTCTGTCTAGCACCGATACCACTTTTACACATTTGGGCATTGCTTTGATAAAAGATTTTTCCGGAAAAGGTCTGTATAAATGAACTTTTAACACACCGACTTTTGCTTTGTTGGCATTTAAGTAATTAACCGTTTCTTCAACAGTTTCGGCACCTGAGCCCATAATTACGATAACTTCATCGGCATCTTCTGCGCCGACATAGTCAACCACATGATATTGGCGACCTGAAATGGCTGCAAATTTATCCATTTCTTCTTGAACAACAGTTTCAACATTTTGATAATACGGATTTGAGGCTTCCCTGCCCTGAAAAAACACATCAGGGTTTTGTGCCGTTCCTCTGATAACCGGTTTTTGCGGATTTAAGGCATTTTTTGCTACAAACGAGTAATCAACGCCATCAAGCATTGAACGCAAATTATCATCAGATAAGAGCTTAATTTTTTTAATTTCGTGCGAAGTTCTGAAACCGTCAAAAAAGTGCATAAACGGAACTCTTGAGCGCAAGGTTGATGTCTGGGCAATGGCAGCCATATCATGAGCTTCCTGCACAGAATTTGAACAAAGCATTGCAAAACCGGTCTGTCTGCAACCCATAACATCTGAATGGTCCCCAAAAATTGACAAAGCGTGATAAGCGAGCGAACGAGCCGCAACATGCATAACAAAAGGCGAAAGTTCTCCGGCTATTTTATACATATTCGGAATCATCAAAAGTAATCCTTGCGAAGCTGTAAATGTGGTGGTCAAAGCTCCTGCCTGTAAACTTCCGTGACAAGCTCCGGCAGCGCCTGCTTCCGATTGCATCTCCTGAACTTCGGGCACAACACCCCAGATGTTTTTTTGTTTTGCCGACGACCACGCATCTGCCCATTCGCCCATCGGGGAAGACGGTGTAATCGGATAAATCACGCAAACCTCATTCATACGATGCGCCACAGATGCGGCAGCTTCATTACCATCCATCATTTTATATTTTATATCTGACATATCAAGGGTTCCTCATAAATTAAAAAGACTCATTCTGTGGTATAATTCCGACAAAATCAAAAATTAGCATAAATTTATACCCTCACACATTAAAAAGCAAATATTTTAGCAAGGTTGTATACCGTATTTTACTCTTGATGTATTTTAGAATACAAATTTAAGTCTCGAAACTGATGTAAGCACATGTTATAATGACTTTTTTTCAAAGTGCCCTCAAAAGTGTATCCGGCTTTTTTGGCTGTGTTGTTTGAGTTTTCATTTTCCACATCAGCCCTTATGGTAATCCGTACAATACCTTGGGCAAAGAGTTCATCTTCAACAAGTTTAATTGCCTCTTGAATATATCCTTTTTTCCAAGCATCTTTTTTGAGCCAATAACCAAGTTCAAATGCACAATTTCTTTCTTTGCCGCTCCTTATCATTCCGATTACACCCAAAAATCCATCATTGTTAATATCATATATCGGATATTCAAAACGCTCGCCTGCTTTCCAAGCCTTATCGGCATCATATGCAAATGCAAAATCATCTTCGGCAGATTTTGTAATATCCGGTAACGCCCATTCTAACCATGGTGTAATAACATCTCTGTTGACATCAACAACCTCAAACATTTTTTTTGCAAAATCAAAACTTACTTCAGGCTTTTGCAAATATATGCGTGTACCTACCAATTTTTCTTTCATTTCAATCATGACTTTCCTCCTATGAAGATGATTATAAAAAAAACACACTCGAGTCAATATAATTACACTTCATTTTTGATTTAAACACTTCAAAAGACTCTTTTTACTTGCAAAAAAAAAAAACGGTTTATGATGCGTCTTGAAAGGTGGATTTTTGCACCTTTCAAAGGTACTTAAACTTAATTTTTATAGAAAGGATTAAAAATTATGAGAAAATATTTTCTTTTATCGGCTATTGCCCTCCTCACTGCAACAAATGTTAATGCTGAAAGCAAAACATATACTGTAGAAGCACAAGCAAAAGTTGCTTTATCTGCAAAAGCAGAGTGCACAACTTGGGATTGGGGTACTATCTATTTAACTGACCTTAATATTACCGACCTTAGTTTATCAGTTGCTGGTCATCAAATAACCGCAACCGGTGCTGATGCCGATAAATTTACCAATATTGGAGGTTATTCACCGGCCAAGTGTGAGTGGACTGATAATGAAGTTACTGGTGCACAAGTGTCTAACTTAATCGTACCTGATGAAGTACAGCTTGTAGGTAATGCCTCGAGTATTATGCTTTTAACCGATATTGAAATGGATAGATATGGTGTACTTAGTGGAACTCTTAAATTAGACGATGTATATGGTGCTGTGGGTTACATTGAAGGATCTGACTATAAAGGTTCATTTGTTATGACTGCAGTATATTAACAATTTTAAGGGCGGAAATTTCCGCCCTTTATCTTATCCCAAAAGTCTTGCTTTTTCTCGTTTCCAATCTCGCTCTTTGATGGTTTCTCTTTTATCATAGAGCTTTTTGCCTCGTCCCAAGCCAACCTCAAGTTTTGCTCTGCCTTTGTCATTAAAAAACAACTTCATCGCTACCAAAGTTGCCCCTTTTCGGCTAAGTTCATTAATAATTTTGATAATTTCTCTTTTTTTAAGCAACAGCTTTCTCAAACGCATTTCGGCATGACTTTCATATCCTTTGTTTACATATTCGGCAATAAACATATTCGAGATATAAATTTCACCGTTTTTTTCCACTCCGAACGCATCGTTTATGTTGGCATGGCCTAAACGCAAAGACTTAATTTCCGTTCCTGTCAATTCAAGGCCGGCAATAAAAACATCATCAATAAAATAGTCAAAATTGGCACGACGGTTATGAGCCACCTGCCCTGTGCTGATAAAATCTGATTTTTTTGTTTTTTTTGCCATTTTAGATTATCTTACTTATCACCTGATGCAATTTTTAACGGCAACTCTGTTTTCTTGGAAACTTCTTTAAGTTCAGGCTTGATTTCAGGTCTTGGCTGAACTCTTATACATCTACCCTCAATATAAGCTCCCGGCTCAATGGCAATGCTTTTATGAACGGCATCTCCGGTTAAATGAGCACCGCTTGCAATAAATACATTTTCAGCTTCAGCCGAACCTTGTAATGTTCCGTACAGGCTCAAACTTTTAGCTTTTACCTGACCGACAATCTGCCCTTTAACACCAATAATAAGTTCTTCACAAACCACATTACCCTCTAAGCGTCCGTCAATATGGATAACATCACCACCTAAGATATTGCCTTTAATTTTGGTACCAAAACTGATAATACTGGGTACCGTCGCATTAGAACTGCGTCCCATACGAGCAATTTTTAAATATAACATTCTGCGAAATTTTTTCATTTTCATAATTCCTTATATTTGTACTTTAATAAATGTCATCGGGTCAACAGGTGTCCCGTTAAACAAAACTTCATAATGAAGATGCGGACCAGTTGACCTTCCCGATGAACCGACCTCACCGATTGACTCACCTTGCTCAACATATTGTCCTTTTTCAACATACGATTTATTTAAATGCGCATATTTGGTTTTAAATCCGTTTCCGTGGTCAATTTCAACATAGTTTCCGTATCCACCGTTCCACTCGGAGCGAACAACTTTGCCCTTTGCCATCGTTTTGATTTTATTACCTTTATTACTTGCTAAATCTACCCCTTTATGAGCGGCTGACTTCTTATTAAACGGGTCTGAGCGCTTTCCGAACGGAGAACTTAACCAATAACTCCAAACCGGCTTACCCACGGGCACCGATTTCATAACTTCTTTATAATAAGCAACATCATTGATAAGCGAAAACACTTCTTGCATTTTCTTACTTAACTCTTCATTTTCAACTGACGGAATGTCTGCTTCAAACTTTCCGCCGGTTGAATCTTTTTTGCTGTTAGCAAGTGGATTGAAATATTTGTTTTGATTTTTCATAGACTTGTTTATTTCAGACAAAGCCTCTTTAATTTTTTCCATTTCTTTTGTGGATATCTTCTCAACCTGATTTAATATTTCTATTTCAGAATCCTCAAGTTTTTTCACATTTTCCTCTAACGCACTTATCTTATTTACAAGTTCATTTCTTTCGGATAATGCTCTGTCTCTTTGCAAAAGAGCCTCTCGCACCGTAACCTGTTTTTCTATGTCTTTGCTTTCAACCCAATCTTCATTATCCGTAATTTGTCTGATTTTTTCTTCCACAACCGAAGCTTGCTGTTTATATCTGTTAAGCTCGGTTTCATCTTTAAGTTGTTCCTCATTAACTTCAGAAAACATTGAACTTACATTTCTGTGTACCGCCACAAAATCAGTCATCAAATCAACCAAAGCATCTCTTGCTTCATCTAACTCTTTGTCTTTAGTGGATATAATTTCATCGGACACATTGTACAGGTAATAAGAATATGCGCTCCATATACCGATACTTAACATCCACATCAAAACAAAAACTTGCAATTTTGATGATATATTAAAAACTTTGGCACGACCACCGCTCCGAAATATGATTTCTTTGTTGGAAAAAATCGGTTTCGGTTCGGTAAAATGCACCTTAGATGGTTTTTTAATTTTAATCTTATGCGGTTTTTTTATCATACAAAATCCAGTTAATACAACAAATTAGAGCTCGTTAAAGCACAATTTTGCGCATTATAGCAAAAAAAATATTTAAAATAAAGGATTTTATTTAGTCTTTAATATTTTCATCTAAAATCACAAACTCATTCGGTCCCACCATATTAAGAACTGTCCTTACTTGTTCATCCAATAAGTCCAGATCTAAATTAGAGGATAAAAATTCAACTTTTTCATCCCAATAATGTCTTTCTTGGGCATATTTTTTTGATACACTTTTTGCTTCGGCTACCTCTTCAGTAAGGTATACATACTTAATGAGCCCTCGTTCACCTTTAACGGCATAGACACTAAAATATACAAATAGCAATATCATCATAAATAAAAAGCCAGATGAACTTTTTATCTTCGAAAATATATCATAAAATTTGCTCATTAGATCCTCATAGACTCTATTACCGATAAAAATCAGTAAACACTATTTATGGTTAACAATTGGTTTAAGTTTGAATATATTTTTCAGCTTTATTTATAACATACCGAATATATATTTTTACAACTCTTATTATGTATTTTGGCTTTTGCAATTTTACCATAATTTATAACTATAATTTTGATATGCATTCATTTAAACGAATGCAACAATGTCCGGGAAAATCGGGACATTGTTGCATTTTTTAAGGTTAAACCATTTAAAATGTATATTTTAAACCGGCTGTAACTTCTTTGAGATTATTGACTCTTGACATACCAAGATATGTATATCTTCCCATTACACGCATCGCCCAATTTTCACTAAAATCATATTGAAAACCAATACCTGCACGATAACCGATACGATTTTGATGTTTTGCTTTTACCTCAGGATATTTAAATCTCCAACGGTAATTGGCAGCACCTATTGAACCCAAAAGATTAAAGTTACCGCACCATAAAGGCATATATCCGTACAAATCGGCACCATAAGCTAAAAATTCGGCTTCATGTTTTCCGTCGGGTTTAGAGTTTTCTCTTTTACCTGCCATTTGGAAAAAGGCTTCCAAACCGAGATAGTCATACATTCTGGTACCCAAGTAAACAGAACCCGAATGATAGCTGTCTTTCATCGATTTTGCACGACCGCCGAATTTCACATTGGAATATACATAATCGGCACCAATGTAAGGTTCAACATCATTCATCATATTTGAGTAACTGTAATCGGCAGCATTTGCACCATATGCTATAACACTTGCAACACTTGCCAACAATAATGTTTTTTTCATTTTTTTTGACTCCTATTTATAAATAGTTTTAAGTTAATACTTAATCATTTTCGGTAGTTCGTCAAAAGCATTATATAACTTTTGTATAACACTTCTTGAGTGTATATATTATGCAAAACTTGTTTTTAAATAGTGCACTTAAAAATTTTTTATGATATATTGCCTTTGTTGTTATTATAAAAGGAAAAAATATGTCTTTTTGCCCTCCTGATAAAAATTGTGCAAAATGTTTGCGTCTAGTAGATTTCCGTCAGCAAAACAAGGAAAAATTTCCTCATTATCATAATGCTCCTGTTGAATCTTTTGGCGACTTAAATGCTCAAGTTCTGGTTGTAGGACTTGCGCCGGGGTTAAACGGAGCTAATCAGACCAATCGTCCTTTTACCAACGATTATGCCGGCGATGTTTTATATCCGGCCTTAAAAAATTTTGGTTTTGCTAAAGGTGAATATAAAAAAATTAAAAACGACGGTTTTGAACTTATAAATGTACGGATTTCAAATGCTGTTCGTTGTGTGCCTCCGCAAAACAAAGTAACTTCCGAAGAAACTTCAAATTGCGGTAAATTTTTACTTGATGAAATAAAAAGTATGCCAAATCTAAAAATAATACTTTCTTTAGGAGCGATTTCACATTCAGCTGTATTAAAGGTTTTGGGATATCGGTTAAACGAATTTAAGTTTGTTCATAATGCCAGACATTGTCTATACAATCATAACATCATTTTGCTTGATTCTTATCATACTTCTCGTTATAATATCAATACAGGTGTATTAACCTATGATATGTTTAATAAAATTGTAGAAACATTAAAATACTTACTAGAAAAAAATGACTAAAATATTTTTTAATTTACTTTTTACCGTAACATTAATCTCTTTATTGTTTATTTCCTGTTTTATAGTTTTAGCAACCTTGCAAACATCCTATATTTGGGGAGATATATATTTTGAACAAATTTTTATTGCATTATATGATGGCGCTCCGGGAATCGGAAACAATATTATTCAAAAATATATAATTTTTTCATTTATTCCGGCTGTCATTATAACTCTTATTTTATCATCTTTCATAAATAAAAAATATGTTTTATTAATTATGTCGGTATCAGGAATATTATTCGGCCTGTATAAAGTAAATTTTGTAAACTATATAATAAATAAAAATGTTTATTCCGATATATACAAAACCCATTATGTGCAACCTGAAAACATAAAGTTTAATTTTCCTGAAAAGAAGAAAAATTTAATTGTATTGTATCTGGAATCAATGGAAAAAAATTACGCAGATTTAAACAGTTATGATCAAAATTTATTACCGCAATTAACAGCGATATCTGATCAGGGAGTTTCTTTTGACGGATATATACCCTTACCTGCCCAAAACTATACTATTGCAGCTCTAGTAGGGGGCTTTTGTTCCGTACCATATAAATTCAAAAAAACTACTAATTATACAGAGTTACGGAATTTTCTTCCTGAGCTTACTTGTTATGCCGATATATTAAAACAAAACGGATATACAAATTATTTGATTAAGAGTACCGATTTGCGTTTTGCTCAAATGGGTGTGTTTTTTAAAACGCATGGTTTTGACCATGTTTACGACGTACATGATATTGAATCAAAGTTCGGATATAAACTTTCCGACAATAAAGGTACATCGTGGGGATATCGTGACAGTACCTATTATGAAATTGCAAAAAAACAACTTACAAAAATTGCCGCATCAGATAAGCCATTTATGTTTACTATGATAACTTTAGACACTCATCAGCCTGATATATATCTTGACAACCAGTGTCCACAATCAGATAATTATAATGAAGACACGATTTTGTGTGCAGACTTGATGGCCTCAAATTTTATAAATTGGGTAAAGGAACAAAGTTTTTATAAAGACACAACCATAGTTGTTTTAGGAGATCATATTATAAACAGTTCAACTAATATATTTTCATCTCAAAAACAACGACAGATATTTAATCTTATTTTGAATTCTTCTATTGAAAAGAACCAGAATATAAACCACTCTTGGACTGTGTTGGATATAGCACCTACAATTTTAAATGCTATAGGTGTAGAATTTGAAAATGCTAAATTCGGATTGGGGCGTTCATTATATGCCAATAACCCGACACTTTATGAAACAATGAACAAAAGCTTATTTACGGAATTGTTAAAATCTTCATATGAGTATGAAAATTTTCAAACTTCAAAATATACATTTAATTCGCTATATTATCCTTATTTAAATTGGAATAAATATGTTAACAACATTGAACATATAAAAAAATATGCTTCATTTTCTGATGTTTTGTTTAATTATGTGTGGCTCGATACATTATCTTTTACATTACCTGAAAAATCCAAAAGCGACATTGTATTTGATATTGATTTCAGAATTATGTTTATGAAAAATAAACAACGTACCATCCAATTTTATGTAAACGATACAAAGCTTACCGAAATTACATATAAACAGAATGTTATTCAACCAATAAATCAGAAAATTATAATTCCTGCAAGTTTAATAAAAGATGATAATAAGTTAAAGCTGGAATTTAGAGGAAATGACTTGGGTAGATCTCCCAGCACTGTCGGTGTTGCAGTTTTAGGATTTAGCTTGAACAAAATATTGAATTAAGAAAAAGTGCTAATATTTCCTTACCAAAGGGAGGTATTAAAATGTTTTTCAGTAAATTCCAAACATATACGTGTAAAATTGCTAATTATGTTTATCATCATGCGCAAAATTTTGCCAAGTTTGTCGTCAAACACAACATTACGGCCAATGCCATAACTTTTTGCGGATTGATATTTGCCGTCTTGGGGCTCAATTTTTTGGCTCTTGAATATTATGTTTTGGCTTTTTTAACCTTGATACTAAACCGTATATGCGATATTTTGGATGGTATGTGCGCAAGATTAAAAAAAATAACTCCGTTTGGCATATTTTTTGACATTTCGGCCGATTATATTTCTTTTGCGTTATATTTGTGGGGTTTTACTTTGGCAAATCCGGAAAATAACGACAAAGCCGGAATTTTTATGCTTGTATGCCTTATAATATCGGCAGTTGTTTTGTTGTCTTATGCTCTCATTTCCAAACAAGATTATAAAAAACTTAATCAGTCAAGTATAAAAATGTGCCTTTGGGGTAACATTCAAAACTTTGATACCTTTATTGCTTTAGCCTTAATGTGCCTGTTTAATGCATATTTTATGCAAATCGCCGCATTTTTTGGTTTACTATCGATCGGAAAATCTTTAATAATAGCAAGCAGAGCATATTATGCTTTGGAAATTAATACTGAAAGCTAAAGATAAATATGAAAACACTTAAATTTTTGTTATGTTTCTTAACCATTCTGTTTTACGGCAGTTTTTGTTTTGCCGACAACGTGCAAAATTGGCAAAACGACAAGTTGAACATTAGAGTGTATTCACAAAAAATTTCCACTACGAAAATAAATTCGCTAATAAAAATCAGCTTAAAAAACGGGTGGTTTATCTCGTGGGATAACCCCGGAGATGCTGGCACCGCTACCGATTTTGAGTGGAACATCCCAAGTGTTAAACTCAATCAAAGTATTCCGCAAAAATTTGTATATGACAATATTGTGGGGCAATACGGATATAATGATACCGCCTATTATTTATTTGAAAACAGCTTTAATGACAACAAGTTGCAAGTTAACATATCTTGGGAAGCCTGTAAGCAAGAATGTATAAAGGAAAGCACCATCATTGATATTGATACAAACAAAACATCCGATACTCAATATAACAAAGCTATTGATGAGGCACAACAAACATTTTTGCCTGAAAAAATCATCAATGCTGAAATGCTCCTCAGATATGAAAATACCGAGCCGACTGTTGACATTTTTATCGATAATGCCGATTTTTTTTCCAATACCGATTTGATACACTTTGCACCCTATCAAAAATCTTTGATATATGTTGCCGACGAACAAACTGTCGGCAAAAATTCAAACCAAACTGTTTTGTCGTTAAAACTTATCAAACCTGTAATGCCCTCAAAAGGCGGACTTTTATTTATTAACGATAAGGCTTATAAAGTTAACCTCATGCCCAAAATTGATAATATTGATTTTATATCAGGGTTATATATCTTTATTTTAGCGTTTTTAGGCGGAATAATTTTAAATTTTATGCCCTGTGTTTTTCCGGTTTTGAGTTTAAAGATTTTGAGTTCGAATTTTAAACAACGCAACGTTAAAGGTGCAATTTTATATTTTACCGGCGTTGTTTTAAGTTTTTTGTGCTTAGCCTCCATTTTATTTATTTTAAGAAAAATCGGAACAACCATCGGTTGGGGCTTTCAACTGCAATCTCCGCTTTTTGTTATAATTTTGATAATTATATTTGCAACCTTATTATTGATGTTGTTCGACATTATCAAAATCAACCCGACATTATTAAATTGGCTTAATCGAAAATCTTCCCTAAATTCGTTTATATCCGGCTTTTTTGCTGTTTTGGTCGCATCTCCCTGTACCGGACCGTTTTTGGGTGCTGTTCTGGGCTACACTCTCACTCAATCGCCATCGCTATATTTTTTAATTTTTGTAAGTTTGGGCATTGGTTATGCTCTGCCATTTACATTGTTAGAAATTTTTCCCCAAACCGTTGCTAAAATTATGCCCAAATCAGGCAATTGGATGAACAAACTCAAATACATTCTGTCTATTCCGCTTTTTTTAACTCTTATTTGGCTTGGTTGGATATTGTTCAATCAACTCAAGAACAGTTCAATAAATGATGAAACATCAGCATTTGAGCCCTACAACGAAAACCAAATAATCAGCCTTATAAACTCCGGCAAACCGGTGTTTATAGAATATACCGCAAAATGGTGCTTAACCTGTTTATTAAACGAAAAAACGGTCTTAAATACCAAAAAATTTCAACAATTGGCTCAGCAAAATGACATACACTTGTTTAAGGCCGATTGGACAGAGCAAGATGATACCATCGGACAATCCATTAAATCGTACTCCAGAAACAGTGTGCCTTTATATGTTTATTATCCGCCGAATAATCAAAATTATGTATTATTGCCACAAATATTAAATTTTGATATTGTAAAATCTGTTTTAAATCAGTAAACTGCTTAACAATAATTTCTGTTGTGACAAATAATAAAGGTCGATAATGCAAATAAACATAAAAAAATTTAAACTGTTTTTAGAACAAAATGTATTTTTTAATGATGTAAAAAGCCTAAAACACATAAATCGTGGTGGTACATCTTGCAATTTTGTTTGCAATACTATCAAGGCAAAATATTTGCTTAAAGCCATCAACAAACAACAATTCCCAAGAGTTATAAGGTTGTGCAACATATTGCAAGCTCTCGAAAAAGAACAAAAAATTTATTCTCCGCATCTTATAAAATTTCAAAACAAGCCCTATTTTGAATATGAGCAATGGCTTATTTTAATTATTGAGTTTATTGACGGCAAAAAACTCAACGCGAAACAAATTGACAATCAACTTATTGATAAAATTTTTGTTTCATACCAAAACATTAAAAACTTAAATTCAGATACATCGGAGCAAAGACGTATTGAAAATATCTATACGGAAAACAAATCCATGTTAGATAACCTTTTGTTTGAAAATAAAAATTTCATAAAACATAAAATCTTACAATCGGTTTATACCTTAAATGAAAAATTAAACAATAAAACTATACCGACCAAAGCCTCACAAATTATTCATGGTGATGCAAGTCTAAATAATTGCTTAGAAGATGCAAACAAAAAAATTGCAATGTTAGATTTTGAGCTGATAAGGTTAGGCTATCCGGTGGAAGATTGGGCCGAATTTTTAATTTCAAGTTTGTTTCAACATCAAATTTATTTCTTTTCTACCAAAAAGCTTAAAAGCCTGATTTTTCATTGCAACAAATTGTTTTTATTTGAAAAATCTGATTGGAAATATGGCATAGATTTATATTTTTTAAATCTTATCAATAAACGCTTAAAATCTAAAAAGATATTTAAATCCATGCGTAAAGCATGGCTGTTTAGCTTAAACAACAAGAAATATCAAGTCATTACCGATTTGATAAATTCAATGTATTAAACTTGCTTATTGCACCACTTATAAGACATAAAATATCGATACGAAAAAAACAAAATCGTCAAATTGTAAACCCAATCGGCACCCCAACAAATCGGTAATGAGAGTTTTAGGCGCATAACCACGATACATATATACAAAAGATATGTAATCATGGCATAAAACTCAATTTTCATTGCATATTGTGTGTTTCCGGTACCTGATACCGCATTAAAAATTATCCAAGCCGGAATGAACGAGATAAAACCACCCAACATAACCAGATATGTCATAACCGATTGATTGATAAGCGATACATTGTCGGTGTAAATTCGCAAAAACGGGTAATATCCCAAACTCATCAAACAAAGCAACGGCACCATAATATAAGTGCATAATTTTAACACTTTTATACATGCGTTAATAACTTCATCGGTTTTGTTTTCGCCAATCAAGTTGGCCGTAATTGAGCTTATAGCAGCTGCCAACGCATTAACCACCACAAAAGGAAAAGATGATAAACTTCTGACTATGTTAGAAATAGCAAGTTCTCTTTCGCCCAAGTGTTCAATGGTAATAAAAAATAAAAACCAAGTCGAAACCGAAATAAATTGCTGCAACATTGTCCAAATTGAAACCGATAAAATAGATTTTAACAGGGAAAAATTTTTGTAAACAAAATGCGTAAAACCATATTTTTTTAGTTCAACCCGAAAAACAAAATATATCACATATGCTATTACGGCAATTGTTTCAGCCAAAACCGATGCTATGGCAGCACCCGAAATTCCAAGTTCAGGAACCCCGAATTTGCCGAAGATAAGCATATAATTTAAGATAACATTTGTTAACACCATTATAACCGATACAATACTTAAAACATATGTTCTGGTTATGCTGACAAAGAAACCTCTGGCCATAATGATAAGTGAGGCCGGTATAAGCCCCCATATACGACAATTTACATATTTTATCGTATCCTGACAGATATCTTTGCTTTCAATTAATAAATTTAATAACTCCGGAGTAAAAAAATATGACAATACAGCAAAAACCAAACCTGACAATATCAAAAATGTACAGCCCTGATAAAAAACCTGACCGATTTTTTCATAATTTTGCTCACCGTTTCGGCGCGCCATAATAATTTGCGCTCCGATACTAAAACCGAATGCAACCATAAATATGGTAAAAAAATATGTTGAACCGAGAGCTGAAGCACCAAGCTCCACCTCACCTAATCGTCCCAGAAAAATGATATCGGTAATACCTATCAGTTGTTGCATCAACATACTGATAAGTATAGGATAACTCATCTTGAAAATATTTTTATAATCAACTTGCATAACTCCAGAAAGTTAACTCATAAAATAAAACTTTTCAAGTCCCAATTTATTTTAAGGGTAAATATATGGTAAATGTAGTACCATCATAATTTGTTGACGTAACAGTTAAATTGCCCCTATGTCGCAAAATTATCTGTTTAGCAATTGATAATCCTAATCCGGTTCCTTTAATATTAAGATTTTTATGTTCTTGTAAACGATAAAAACGCTCTGTAAGACGAGCTAAATCTTCCGGATTTATTTTCGGCCCCTTATTATTTACCGAAACGGCAACAGCTTTACCTTCAGCAACTGTATAAGATTTTGAAGATGGTATAGTTTCTGCAATTTTAACATTGATTGTAACATCTGATGCGGCTACTCCGTATTTTAAGGCATTATCAGTTAAGTTTTGTACCAATTGTCGTACTTGTTGAGCATCTGCCATTATGAACGGAATTTTATCAGGCATATCAATCATAATTTTCATATTACGTTCAGATGCTTTTAAAGACAATGCTTCCGATACTTCTTCGATTATGGTGTTTATACGAACTTTTTCTTTTGGTGTTTCATCTTGTGACAACTCTATTCTTGAAAGGGATAATAAATTTTCAATTAAAGCTGACATATATTCAGCTTGATCAGCCATAATTTTCAAAAAAGTTTCTTGGGCTTCTTTATCATCTTTAGCCGAAGTTTGTAGTGTTTCAATAAACCCTGAAATAACCGATAATGGTGTTCGGAGCTCATGACTTGCGTTGGCTACAAAATCAGATTGCATTTTTTCAATTTTCATAGCTTTCGTCATATCATAAAGCGAAACAACTGCAACGGCTCGTCCCTTTGAAAACCAAGGAAGTTGTTTAATATGGGCATATATCTTTTTGTTAAAGGGACTTTGTGCATAAAAAATCAAATTTTCAGATTCACTTTCTTTTTTAAGTACTTTACTTACCGCTTTTATGAAATTATTTGCATTAAAGACATTTTCAATATTTTTATCTGTAATATTTTCTCCTAAAAGTTTTCTGGTTGACAGATTTGCGCCTAAAATATTACCTGAACGATCAATCATTAAAATCGGATCTGGAAGCGTATCCAAAACTGCGGTATCTGACATACTTTGTGCTTCTAAAGCATCGGTTTTATACACCCAAAATTTGTGCATAGAATTAACAGCATCCGCAATTTCTCGGGCTTCCTGTTCTGAAAGTTTTAATTCAAAATCCTGTGTCCTTTCCCCTTTTGAAAGTGTGACTATATATTTTTTTACCTGTGCCAATTCAAAACTTATAGGAAGTAAAAAAGCAACATTGAATAATACAATCATATCATATGATACTACTGCCCAATATGGTGTCAGTAAATCAAAAAACGCAAGTAAAATGAATACCATTGCCGAAGGAAACGAAAGAACCAACACTCTGCTTACAAAATCAGAGTTGTTTTCTACTTCCGTAAATCCGAATTTCTTCCTCTTCATAAAAAACCCCGTATAAAATGTAAAAAAAAATAGACTTTGAGATAAAATATTTTATAATATAACAAGTTTAAAATCAATTAAATTTGACTGAAAGAAAATAACCGTGACCAAAGATGATGTAACTCCTTCCACAAGACAATATTTGGATATAAAAAGCCAATATGAAGAATATTTGTTGTTTTATCGTGTAGGTGATTTTTATGAATTGTTCTTTGATGATGCCATTAAAGCCTCAAATGCATTAAACATTCAGCTTACCAAAAAAGGCACATATAAAGGCGAGCCGATTCCGATGTGCGGAGTTCCTCATCATGCGTATGAAAACTATTTAACAAGCCTTATTAAACAAGGCTATAAAGTTGCTATTTGCGAACAAACCGAAACTCCCGAAGAAGCAAAAAAACGCGGCGGTTCAAAAGCTTTGGTCGCCAGAGAAGTAATAAGGTTGGTAACCTCAGGCACATTAACCGAAGACGCTTTACTTGATGTGTGCCAAAACAACTATCTTGTGAGTTGTTTTCAAACCGAAAAAGAGTTTGGTTTTGCGTGGGTAGATTTATCAACGGGAGATTTTTACACTCGTAACACAACTTTTGAGGTCGGTGAACAAGCCGATGTCCTGCACAATTTTTTAGCATATATTGATGCCGGAGAAATTATTGTTTCCGATGTAGCTTTGCGTGATTCGAGCATTTTTAACATATTAAGACATTATCAGGATAAATTAACGGTTTTACCTCAAGCCCGCTTTAATGCCATAAACGCACAAAAAATGCTTGAAAAATTTTATAATATTCAGACTATTGATGCCTTCGGTTCGTTTACAAAAACCGAAATTATTTCGGCCGGAATTGTTCTTGATTATATAGAAACAACACAAAAAGGCAAACTTCCTCAACTAAAACATCCCATTAAATATACGCAAAATCAGTTTTTGGAAATAGATGCCTCAACACGGCAAAATTTGGAACTTACAGATGCCAACAACAAAGAAAAAAAATCCACTTTGTTAGGCAACATAAACCGCACAATAACCGCATGCGGCTCCCGTTTGTTAAATCGGTATCTGAGGAATCCTTCACTTGACATCACGGTAATTAATCAACGACTTGATTTAATTGAGTTTTTCATTCGCGCGCCCGAAATCAGAAAAAAGCTCCGAGAATATTTAAAACAAGTATCAGACATTGAAAAAATCATTGCCAGAATGAGCTTAAATCGTTGTCCGCCGACCGAGTTGTTTCAACTCGGAGAGACTTTGTCGTTTGTTCCGAAAATCCGAAATTTGATATACAACATCGGTACATACAATTTGAGTCTGGAACAAATTCCCGTTGAACTTGATAAAAAACTTAAAAGTATGGCTGATTTTAGTGCGTTGGTGACCGAAATCGCTGATGCCTTAAAAGAGTATAAAGAGTTACCGAACAAAACCAATATAGGTAATTTTATCAGGTCCGGATACAATGCCCGACTTGACCAATTGCAAGAATATACATTCAATCAACGAAGCGCCATTGAAAAACTGGAAAAAAAATATTGTGATGAAACAGGTATATCAAATTTAAAAATTCGCAACACCAGTATCTTGGGTTATTTTATTGAAGTTCCGACCAAAATGGCCAAAGAAATGATACAACTTCCGCAATTTATACATCGTCAATCGGTGTTAAGTGGAGCTCGTTTTACCACCGTCGAATTAAACGAGATGGAGCAAGAGTTAAACAGTGCCGGAGACAAAGCTTTAGCCTTAGAGTTTAGTATATATGACAACTTGATAGACCAAGCCTTGTGTGCAACATCAGATATGTACAATGTTGCTGCCGTTTTTGCCGAATTAGATGTTGCATCATCTCTTGCCAATTTGGCCATAGAAAAAAAATATTGCCGCCCCATAGTTGATGATTCGTTAGATTTTATCATCAAAGACGGAAAGCATCCGGTTGTTGAAAGTGCCATTGAAAAAAACCATGACGGCACATTTGTCAGCAACGATTGCAACCTTAGCGGCATTGATAACCGCATATGGCTTATAACCGGTCCGAATATGGCCGGAAAATCGACATTTCTGCGTCAAAACGCAATTATTGCCATTTTAGCACAAATCGGTTCATATGTTCCATGTTCCTATGCCAAAATAGGCCTAATCGATAAAATATTTTCTCGTGTCGGCGCATCAGATGACTTATCAAGAGGACGATCAACATTTATGGTTGAAATGGTTGAAACGGCCTCCATTTTAAATCAGGCAACCGAGCGTTCGTTTGTCATATTAGATGAAATCGGCAGAGGAACGGCAACTTATGACGGCTTATCCATTGCATGGTCGGTAATTGAACATTTACACGAAGTAAACAAATGTCGTGCATTGTTTGCCACCCATTATCACGAATTGACCGTTTTATCAAACAAGCTTTCGCAATTAAGCCTACACTGTATGAAAATAAAAGAATTTAACGGCAATGTCATCTTTTTGCATCAAGTAATTGACGGAGCCGCCGACCGTTCATATGGTATCCATGTAGCCAAACTTGCCGGAATTCCTCAAGTAGTAATTGCCCGAGCCGAGCAAATTTTGCAATCATTAGAGCAAAATCCGAACAAAACAACCATCAGCGACATTGAAAATGATTTACCATTGTTTTCAGTATTAAAAAACGAGCATAAAAAACATGAACTAAATATACAATCAAGCCCTGTCTGTGAAATACTAAGAAATCTCAATCCTGATGCTTTGTCTCCACGTGAAGCTCTTGATAAGCTTTATGAATTAAAAAGTTTATTAAAAGAATAAAATTGTTACAATCCTCCAAGCAAAAAGCATTGGAGGATTTGTATAAAGTTATAAAAAATATATTTTAGTAAATATTTATATCCAAATATAAACACTGACTATTTTATCAATTTACCGTTCTTTCTAAATCGGCAATGCGGGGAAGTACTGAATTTTCAATGATAAAAGCAAAGGCTTTTCCACAGTTTTATCAGTGTTTAACAATGCATTGGATATTGCGTGTTGTTCTTTTGCCATAGCGGCTTTTTTTGATAACATTGCATAAGCATCGGCCATTTCGGAAAGCGAATCTACAATTTGCGCCACATAATTTGGTACTTTTAAGTCATCACAGCCACCCCAAAATCCTTCCAAAAAGCCGTATTCAAGCTCTTCATATCTGATTTGTCCCCAGTTTATGTTATCTTTCGGAGCTTTGGATAAGGAAAGTTTATTGCGGCGGATTTTTTCAAAAATATTATCCCATAAACCCATAAAAAACTTAAAAAATAACTCGGCTTCTTTTTTGGTTTCAAGACGAGGCTGTTTGTTTTGCTCCCAAAACGAAGAAATCACATCGGTAGGGCGCAAATTTAAGTTCGGAGAACAAATTGCACCGGCAAATTTAAGCTTAACAACCTCTAAAGATGTCGGACACTCATAGTGATTTAAAAAATTTTTGAACTTTTCATCACCAATATATTCATTTTCGCTTTGCATTTTAAATCTTCTTTGTATAATATGGTTGAACTTAGTACATAATTTAACGGAGTTTAAAAAATTGTCCAGTATAAAAATGACAATAATCCTATTTATTTTGATTTTTACCGCATCTTGTTCTTTGTTGGATCCGTTTGTTGACCGACGACGAAATGCCGGAGTTGAAAATGTAAAATATTTATATGTCGGTCGTTCAACTCCTGAAAATCCCGCTGTTTGTTATAACGGTTTAATAACCGATGAAAAACAAATTCAAGAAATGGCTGATGCCGAATGTAAAAAACATAATACCGGTACAAGAGCCGTTAAAACTCATACAAGCAGGTTTACTTGCAAAATGTTTTTACCCTCGCATGACTACTTTAAATGTGTAAAATAATTTATGAAAGAAATAAAAATGACTGTATCCATTGAAAAAACAATTAATCAAAAACTTGAAACAATTTTTAATAAACTGGATTTAGATGTTCGTTTTGCGCTGGTAAAAACCTCCGACAGACCGGATTTGAGCGATTTTCAATGTAACGGCGCATTGGCTCTTGCCAAGCAATTAAAGAAAAATCCGCGAGAAATTGCCTCAAACATTGCCAATGAATTGCAAACAGATTCGGCAATAGAGAGTGTTTCGGTTGATGGTCCGGGATTTATTAACATAAAACTGCAAAACAGTTTTATTGCCAACAAAGTTGATGTATTGGCAGATGATGACCGTTTAGGTTGCACAAAGACAAAAACTCCTAAAAAAGTTGTCATGGATTTTGGCGGTCCCAATGTGGCAAAAGCTTTACATGTGGGGCACTTGCGTTCAGCAGTTATCGGCGAATCGATAAGAAGAATCGAAAAATTTATCGGTAACGATGTTATCTCTGATGTACATTTTGGTGATTGGGGAACACCAATGGGTATGATTTTGGCCGAAATTATCAATAAAGATGGCGATTTATCCAAAACCGCAAATTATGACATTACACAAATTTCTGCCATCTACAAACAGGCAAATATCAGATGCAAAGAAGATGAAACCGCAAAAGAAACCGCTCGTCAAATTACGGCCGAACTTCAAAACGGCAATCCGGAATATACAAAAGCTTGGAAACACTTACGAAAAGTTTCGGTTGACGATGTAAAGAAAAATTATGATACCCTTGATGCTCATTTTGATTTATGGTTAGGCGAAAGCGATGCACATCAAGCAAGTGCCGAAGTGGTAAAAATTGCTCATGAAAACGGCTTATCCGAAGTTGATGACAACGCAACCATTATCAGACTTCCCGAAACAAACAAACCTATGCCACCGGTAATATTGGTAAAATCAGATAAAGGGTTTGGCTATCAGGTAACCGACATTGCCACCATCAAAATGCGTTATGATGATTTGAATGCCGATGAAATTATTTATATTGTCGATAAGCGCCAAGCGCTTCATTTTGAACAGGTTTTCCAAGTTGCGGATATGCTTAAATTGGCACCTTCAACCACTTTAAAACACATAGGTTTCGGTACCGTAAACGGCGCAGACGGAAAACCATTTAAAACTCGTAACGGCGGAGTTATGAACTTGGAAGATTTGATAAATATGAGCAAAGACAAAGTTCGTCAGTCTATGCCTAAAGCAAATGAAGTTGAGGGCTATGGCGAAAAAGAAATTGAAACTCTTGTTTCTCAAATTGCAATGGCGGCAATTAAGTTTCAAGATTTGAAAAATTCCATTGCCTCAGGCTATGTTTTTGACTTGGAAGATTTTGCAAAGTTTGACGGCAAAACAGGACCTTACATTCAATATGCCATTGCTCGTATAAATTCAATATTACGCAAAGCAAAAGCAAATAATTTAGAGCAAGGCTTCGTTATAATCAGCAATGATGACGAACGCAATTTGGCATTAAAATTGGCTCAGATTGAAAATATAATCACTAGAGCCTATAATGACAAAGAACCGAGCATCATTGCCGATTATGCTTACACATTGGCTCAAACATTTTCAAGTTTTTACAATGCCTGCCCGATTATGACAGCATCGGATAAAAGCTTGGCACAATCTCGCTTAAAATTGGCATTTTTGGTTTGTCAAACTTTAAAGTTGATGCTTTATTTATTGGGCATTGAAGCACCTGAAAAAATGTTAAAAGCCGCATAAAGGATAAAAATATGGTCGATTTAGCGCAAATTTTATCTCATTACGGTATTTATGGTAATGTTGTGGGAACAAATGAAGGACCTCTGATAACCCAAATCAAATTTAAACCGGAAGTCGGAACAAAAATCAAAACAATAGAAAATTCTCTTACAGACATTGCTCGTGAAGCCGGATTTAAAAATTTGAGATTGAGCAGTTTTTGTGAGGATAATTGCATAGGTTTTGAGGTGGCTAACGAAAATTTGCAAACCGTACCGTTAAGAGATGTGCTAAATTCTGAAGAATTTAAGGTTGCAAAAGGAGCTCTGCCGATTAATTTAGGTGTTCAAATTGACGGAACACCGATGTTTGCCGATTTGGCAAAGATGCCGCATTTGTTGGTTGCGGGGGCTACCGGTTCGGGAAAATCGGTCGGGTTAAACGCATTTATTATATCTTTGATAAAAGCCAAGCGTCCGCATGAGTTAAAATTTGTTATGATAGACCCCAAACGCATTGAATTTTCGGTTTATAATAATCAAGAATATATGTATATGCCGGTCATTACCGACAACAAAAAAGCCTCTCTCGCCTTGCAATATTTAACCGAAGAAATGAACAAAAGATATGCTCTGTTTGAACAAACAAAGACAAAAAACATTGAAGAATATAATCAAAAAAACGAGCAAATTCCGTACATTGTTACCATTGTTGATGAGTTTTCCGATTTGGTATTATCTGACACAGAAGTTGAAAAACATATTCAGATTTTGGCGCAAAAATCCCGAGCCGCCGGCATACATTTAGTAATTGCCACTCAACGCCCGTCGGTTGATGTGGTAACCGGCAGTATAAAAGCAAACTTTCCCTCAAGACTTGCTTTTAAAACCGCATCGGGAGTTGATTCTAAAACCATACTTGATGTAATGGGAGCAGAGGATTTAATCGGCCGAGGAGACGGGTTATATTTAGCCGGCAACGGAGAACTGACACGCATACACGGCACATATATCACCACAGAAGAAATTGAAGCCATATTAAAGCCTTATCACACAAAAGTTAAAGACATACTTGATGATATTGCCGATAAAAAAGATGATGATAAAGAACAAAAACCAAAAAAGAAAAAACAATTTTTCTTAATTGCTTGGCTTGTAGCATTGTGGAAATATCTTGGCAAAAGAGAACAAAAAAAGCTCTTAAAAATGCTTTTTGAAATGTTTTTTAAACCGAAAAAATAACGGATAAAAATCACACATAATCAGCAATATTGATAATTTTTTTGCCATATTTTTTTGCTTTTAGCTGTTTATCCTTATTATCATAATTGTTATAGCAGTGTTTAGTTTATTCTCTTGTAGGTTTAGCGGAATTATCTTTAAGCCATTGGCTAAATTCTGCATTGGTTTTTTCAAATGCTTCTTGTTGTTTTGTTTTTGTTTCTACCTTTTCTTGTTGTTTTGTTGAAGCCGGTTTGGTTTCTACTTTTTCTTGTTGTTCTGTTGAAGCCGGTTTGGTTTCTACTTGTTTTTGCGGTAATTTGCTTCGAACCCTGTTCATTGCTGTTTCACTTCTATAAAGTGGAGATGCGCATAATTTTGCATATGAAACACCATAAATGACGGTATCTGAAAAACCATATTTAGCACCTAAGGAATCATCGCAAAAAATTTTATTATATTTTTTCATCTGAGGTAACCCAACCAACGATGTTAGTTGATTATCACGGCAATCAAAAGCTCCGCCAACCGTTTGAGGAGCACCTTCTAACGATGTTAGTTGATTATCACGGCAATCAAAATTTTCGCCAACCGTTTGAGGAGCACCTTCTAACGATGTTAGTTTATTATTATCGCAAGAAAAATATCTGCCAACTTCTTTAGGAGCACCTTTTAATGATGTTAGTTGATTTTCAGAGCAATAAAAATCTCCGCCAACTTCTTTAGGAGCACCTTCTAACGATGTTAGTTTATTATAACGGCAATAAAAACCTCCGTCAACCTTTTGAGGAGCGCCTTCTAACGATGTTAGTTCATTATAACTGCAATCAAACTCTCCGCCAACCGTTTGAGGCGCTCCTTCTAACGATGTTAGTTTATTATCACAGCAAGCAAAATATCCGCCAACTTCTTTAGGAGCACCTTCTAACGATGTTAGTCGATTACCACGGCAAGAAAAATTTCCTTTTACCACAACTTCAGATAAATCCGGTAGTTCGGTTAAACCTCTATAGCTTAAAATCAAATCACCTTCAATAACAAAGCCTTTGGGCATATCATAAAGGTTATAGGTTTTACCAT
>JAFTYO010000038.1 GCA_017464685.1 Alphaproteobacteria bacterium | reverse complement strand
TTGTCAGTACAGTAGGCGTTAATGAGGCAGTGATACAGCGCTATATTGAACATCAAGGGCGTGAAGATTTAGGACAAGCTTGGCTTGACCTAAAATGATACCACCGGCGTGAGCCGGTGGAGTTTCATCTGCTTTTTAACTTATATATTTAATACTTAAAAACATATATTACCGCAATTAGTGGAATACCTCAAATTTGATTTAAACACTTCAAAAGACTCTTTTTACTTGCAAAAAAAAAAACGGTTTATGATGCGTCTTGAAAGGTAAATTTTTGCACCTTTCAAATGTACTTAAACTTAATTTTTATAGAAAGGATTAAATTTATGAGAAAATATTTTCTTTTAGGCGCTGTGGCTCTTTTAGCTGCAAGCAATGTAAATGCTCAAGTGCCTACTCTTAATGCGGGTAATATGGAGGTTGCTGCGCAAATTTTGATTGGAGAAAGTATGGACTGTAGCCAAGGTTTGATGTTTGTCCCGATAATTCTTGATTCTGGTACAAATCATACAATAACAGTTGCAACAGACGGAAAAGCAAGTTTTTCAGATTCTAATATACTCGGGTCCGGAACTCCCGGTAGTTGCACTTTAACCGAAGGTACATTTGCAGAAGGAGGGCAGGGAGTTACAATAATTGCCGGTGATGGTATATTTTTATATCCTTCCATTAATAAAGAGTCTTCCAGTGTGGTCTCTGTTGAAAATTTTGTTTTTCAAGTTTCTGATGATAGAAAAACTTTAACTGTTGGAGCTACTCTTAATATTCCTGCCGGTACAGATTCGGACGTATATATGGGAACATTGGATGTAGGATATATGGTTGAATAAAAATGTTAATACATTAAAAAAGTGCTTGATTTTTTGTTTTATTGTGCTATATGTTTAGCATCTTTCATAAAAAAATAATTTGGAAGTGGGGTAACAATCCCGCTTCTTTTTTTGCAAAAAGAAGGGAAAAATGCAAAAACACAATTTACAAGATATGCTTGAGCCGGTGGTTGAATCGTTTGGGTATGAAACCATCAGAATCTTGACAATCGGTCAAGTTAATCCGACCTTGCAGGTGATGATTGATGTTAAAGATTACAGTCGTGAGATAAATGTTGAAGACTGTGCTAAGGTCAGTCGTGCAATTTCGGCCGTTTTGGACGAGAACGACCCGATAAAAGATAAATATTCTTTAGAGGTAAGTTCTCCGGGGCTTGACAGACCGCTTACTAAGCCGGAACATTTTAATCGTTTCAAAGATTATGTTATAAAAGTTGAAACATTAGCCGAGGTTGAAAAACGCAAAAGAATTAAGGGCTTAAATTTGGGCCTTGATACAAATAATAATGTCCATATTAATATGGACGGTAAAGAATATGTTGTTGCCTTTGATAACATTTCCAAAGCAAAAATTGTGATAACCGATGAGCTTTGGGAAAAATATCAGGCTGAACACGAAACTGTTGAACTTTAATTTTTAAATTAAATGAGGAATGAAATGGAAAATATTGAAAATATGCCCAGACCGGAAATTGTATTGGTAGCAGATACGGTTGCAAGAGAAAAAAACATTGATAAAGAAGATGTGTTTATTGCTATGGAAATAGCAATTCAGAAAGCTGGTCGTTCAAGATATGGTTTTGAACACGATATCAGAGCAAATATTGACCGTAAAACAGGTGCAATTGCGTTGTCTCGCTATCGTGAAGTTGTAGCTGATGATGCCATCATTGAAAACGAGGCTGCTCAACTTCGTTTATCTGATGCAAAAGGCTATGATAAAAATATCGAAATCGGTGAGTTTATCATTGATCCGTTACCTCCGATAGATTTTGGCCGTATTGCAGCACAAACTGCAAAACAAGTTATTGTTCAAAAAGTTCGTGATGCTGAGCGTAACCGTCAATATGAAGAATATAAAGAAAAAATCGGTACTATTGTTAATGGTACAGTTAAGCGTTTAGAGTTTGGTAATGTGGTTTTGGATATCGGTAAAACAGAAGCTATTTTGCGTCGTGATGAAATTATTCCGAGAGAAAAGTTTAAAAATGGTGACAGAGTTCGCGCATATGTCTTAGATGTTCGTCGTGAAAACAGAGGACCGCAAATTTTCTTGTCTCGTACATGTCCTGAGTTTATGGCAAAACTTTTTACTTCGGAAGTGCCGGAAATTTATGACGGTATAGTTCAAATTATGGGTGTTGCCAGAGACCCCGGTTCAAAAGCAAAAATTGCGGTTAAGGCAAATGACGTAACTGTTGATCCGGTTGGAGCTTGCGTTGGTTTAAGAGGTATAAGGGTACAAGCTGTCGTAACCGAACTTCAAGGCGAAAAAATTGATATTGTTCCATATTCTGAAGATAAAGCGCAATATTTGGTCGCTGCACTTGCTCCGGCAGAAGTTACAAAGGTTGTAATTGATGAAGAAAATTCTCGCATGGAAGCAGTTGTTCCGCAAGAGCAATTTTCAATTGCCATCGGCAGACGCGGTCAAAACGTTAAGCTTGCATCTCAGCTTTTGGGTGCCGATATTGATGTTTTAACCGAAGATCAAGAACAAGAGCGCAGAGCAAATGAAAATAAAGTTCGTTCAGAGCGCTTTATGGAAGCATTAGATGTTGATGATATGATTGCTCATTTGTTGATTGCCGAAGGTTTTTCAACCATTGATGAAGTTGCTTTTGTTGAACTCAGTGAATTGGCTGAAATTGAGGGCTTTGACGAAGATGTAGCCACCGAGTTACAACGCAGAGCTAAAGAGTTTGTGGAAAAGCGCAATCAAGAATTTGCACAAAAGAGTAAAGATTTAGGCATTGACGAGGGCTTAAAGACCATTGACGGATTAGACCAAGATATGATTATCAAATTGGCTGAAAACGAAATTAAAACTTTAGATGATTTGGCTGATTTGGCAGCTGATGAGTTAATTGAAATTTTAGGTGAAAATTCGGTTACTCAGGTTGAGGCAAATCGTATCATTATGGCAGCTCGTGAACACTGGTTTGCCGATGAACAATAAGAGATAATGCAATGGAAAAAGAGACAAATAGAAAGTGTATTGCCACAGGGCAGATAAAGTCTAAAGAAGAACTTTTAAGGTTTGTTAAAACACCTGACAGCCGTTTGGTGCCTGATTTTAACAAAAAGCTTGAAGGTCGCGGACTGTATGTCTCTGTTTCCAAAAAAGCATTACAAACCGCACTGGATAAAAATTTGTTTATTAAATCGATTCGCCAACATTTAAAAATTGAGGACAATTTTTTAAGTTTGGTGGAACAGCTTTTATATAAGAGAGGTTTAGATTCTATAAATCTGGCACGCAAGGCAGGAGCGCTTGTTACCGGTTTTGAAAAGGTAAAAGAAAAAATATTGAAAAATAAAGTGGCTTTTCTGATTGAGGCGCAAGATGCCGGTCAGGATGGAACAGAAAAAATCAGAGCTGTTGATAAAAGTTTGGAAATTATAAAAGTATATAATATACAAGATTTGGATACGGCGCTTGATAAGGTAAATACGGTACATGTTGCAGTTTTAAAAAGCGACATTGCTGGCATGGTTTATAAAAATGTGAAAAGATATCAAACTTTTCTTGATTAGTAAAATTGGAGATAGAAACCTATGACAGATGATAATGCAAAAGGTAAATTAACATTATCCGCAAAGTCAACATTAACGCTTAAAGCATCGGTTAAATCCGGTGCTAATGATGGTAAAAAAATGGTGCAAGTAGAAGTACGTAAAAAGCGTACAATACCTGCTAACGGCGAAGTAAAAACACCTAAAGTTGAAATTGATGAGGCAACTGCTCAAAAACTTCGTTTAATTGCTGAAGCTAAAGAACATCAGGCAAAGCGTCAAAAAGAACAGGAAGAAAAAGACGCTGCCCGTTTAAAAGAACGTGAAGAATTGGAAGCAAAACGTCTAAAAGAGCAGGAAGAAAAAGAAAGGCTTGAACAAGAACAGGCTCACTTAAAAGAAATTGAACTCAAAAAACAAGAAAAACAAAAGGCTAAAGAAGAAGCTAAAGCTCAGCTTCAAAATGCACCAAAACAGGCGGAAGAAGATAAAAGTTATAATCGCAATAAAAAATCTCGTGACTATGACGATGATGACGATGATGATTACAAACAAGATAAAAAGTTACAAAATATGTCTTCTAAAAATTTAAGCAAGGCTGAAACTTTTGAACAAGAGCGCAAAAAAATTCAAAAACGTAGTTTTGAATCGCCTCGTCGTAACAATAAAGTGAACTTAAATTCGTATATGAATAATGATGATGACGATGATGATTACGGATATGGTGCTCCTCGTCGCAGATTTAAGAAAAAACAGCCTAAACCGGTTGTACAAGTTGCTCCGCAAGAAAAAATTATCAAAGAAGTTATCATTCCGGAAGTTATTACGGTGCAAGAGCTTGCAAATCGTATGGCAGAAAAAAGCGCAGAAGTAATTAAAAAGCTTATGGCTTTGGGAGTTATGGCAACCATCAATCAGCCGATTGATGCCGATACGGCGCAAATTGTGGTTGAAGAAATGGGGCATAAGTTTAAGCGTGTGGCTGACAGTGATGTGGAAGAAGGTTTAGCTGCTCCAGAAGACAATGTTGATGATTTGATGCCTAGAGCTCCGGTTGTTACCGTTATGGGTCACGTTGATCATGGCAAAACTTCATTATTAGATGCTTTGCGTGCAACAAATGTTGTGGCGAAAGAAGCCGGTGGTATTACACAACACATCGGTGCTTATCAAATTGAGGTTGAGGGCGGTCAAAAAATTACATTTATTGACACCCCCGGACATGAGGCATTCTCTGAGATGCGTGCTCGTGGTGCGAAAGTTACAGATATTGTAGTTTTGGTTGTTGCTGCCAATGATGGCATTATGCCACAAACGGTAGAAGCAATTCGTCACGCACAAGCAGCTGAAGTTCCGATAGTGGTAGCTATTAACAAAATTGATTTGCCTGCTGCGGATCCGATGCGTGTAAAAACCGAGCTTTTACAACACGGAATTGCTGTTGAAGAAATGGGTGGAGAGTGTTTATGCGCCGAAGTTTCCGCAAAAAAACGCATCAATATTGACGGATTGTTGGATGCAATTTTGTTGCAAGCTGAAATTTTGGACTTAAAAGCAAACCCGAATCGCAAAGCTGAAGGAACGGTTATTGAGGCAAAAATGGAAAAAGGCAGAGGAAGTGTTGCTACAATTTTGGTTCAAGCCGGTACATTAAGAGTTGGTGAAGTTTTTATTGCCGGCAAAGAATGGGGACATGTCAGAGCTATGTTTAATGAGCACGGCAAAAAACTTCATGAAGCAGGTCCGGCAACTCCGGTTGAAGTTTTGGGATTGCAAGGTACTCCGTCGGCAGGTGATGATTTCATTGCCGTAAAGGATGAAACGCAAGCCAAAGAAGTGACCAATTATCGTATCCGAAAAGAACGAGATGCAAAACTTGTTAAAAGTGCAAAATCAGCGATGGAACAAATGCTTGATAAAATTAAATCGGGTGAGGCAAAACACTTAGCCGTCATTATCAAAGCTGATGTTCAAGGGTCAATTGAGGCCATTGAGGGTACTATTAATAAATTTTCAAATGATGAAGTTTCCGTTCAAGTATTGCACTCTGCAGTCGGACCGATTTCGGAATCTGATGTGACATTGGCCAAAGCTTCCAATGCGTTTATCATAGGGTTTAATGTTCGTGCCATTCCGCAAGCTCGTGATATGGCTCGTCGTGACGGCATTGATATCAGATATTACTCCATCATTTATGATGTAGTCGATGATGTCAAGAAAGGTTTAGAGGGATTATTGTCACCTGAAATCAGAGAAAAACTTTTGGGTTATGCAGAAATTCGCAATGTATTTAATATCACGGGTGTCGGTAAGGTTGGCGGATGTATGGTCACCGAAGGCGTTGTTAAACGTGGTGCCAAAGTTCGTTTGCTTCGAGACAATGTGGTAATTCATGACGGTTCACTTGCTCAACTGAAACGTTTCAAAGAAGATGTTAAAGAAGTTCGAGAAGGTTATGAATGTGGTATGAGCTTTGAAAAGTATAATGATATTCAGGTAGGTGACTTTATTGAATGTTATGAGCTTGAAACAATTGCAGCTAAATTGTAAGGAGAAAACGGTATGGCGACAAAAGAACCATCACAAAGACAGCTTCGTGTCGGTCAAGAAATAAAAAAAATTATTACTTCTGTTATTGAACGTGGTGATTTAAGGAGTAAAGAAATAAGAGATGCTTTAATCACCGTGACCGAAGTTCGGGTATCTCCTGACTTGAAGTATGCTACTGCTTATATTATGACCTTAAATGGTAAAAACTTAGGTTTGGTATTGGAAATGCTCAATGAGGAGTCTTGGGCTTTCAAAAAACAAATCGGAGCAAAACTTCAATTAAGATATACTCCGGATGTTAATTTCAGAGTTGATGATACATTTAATGAAGTTGACCGAATTGAAAAGCTCTTACATAATCCAAAGGTTGCACAAGATTTGGTAAAGGCTGATGTTGAAAATGAAGAATAATAAAAACTCGTTGGTAGAATTGTCAGTGGGTTTTTCGGGTACAATAAAAAAGAGGGGCAACACCCCTCTTTTTGACCTTTATCAACTGATATCAACTTTTGTTAAAGGAACGTTTTCGGTTCGTCTTTGATATCCGGAGTCTGTTTGACCGTCGTTATCATTAGCGAACACAAACAATATATAGCTGATTTTTAGTTTTTCAATATTTATAAAACTGTTGTTTTATAAGTTGTTATCAGCATCTTTTGTGGAAATTGGCATATAAGCTCCAACACCACCAAAATATTTTTTGAAAAATCCGATATTATGGCCTTGGGTAGGTGTTTCTTGCTCGGTTATCTTAATTTGTTTGCCATCATCTTTATCATATGTTATAATTTCGGCGACTTTTCCTTCATTATCAAAGTTAATGTTTAAAATATTGCGATCGATTTCTTTAGGTGTAAAAAATGCAACTTTTTTAAATGTTGATGACATATATATCCAAGTGTTGCCGTCAAAACATGATATTGAAGATGGAGAACCTAAAATATCAGCTACTTCTTGACGAGTCGGTCCGATACTTATTTGAGATATTTTCTCCGGTGACGGCATATTTCCATTGTGTACCAAAAACGTATTTTCAGAACATGATGAGCTTAAAAATGTAATTAGTCCTAATAAAAACAAATTGCGTATTGACATATAAACTCCATATAATTAAATTGTGCTGATAGGTTTTATAACATATAGGAAATGATAATGCAAAAAGATTTTTCATATCCGTTGAATATTGATGATCTAAATCAGCAGGAACAACATCATAAGCTAAAAGCAGATGGGGAAGAACTTAATATTTTAAAAGATATTTTACAAGTGGAAAATGTAAAAAGTTTTGAAGCTGATATTTATTTAAAACTCAATTTAAAAATGCATAAATTGGATATTTGGGGAAAAGTTAAATCTGATTTGGTATTAAAAAGTGTTGTGTCTCTTGAAAACTTTGAAAAAACATATGAAGTTGATTTTCAATATTATTATGATACAAAAGCAACGTATAAAGACATAAAAGAGATGGAACCATCAATTTATGATGATGTACCGGATGTTGTAGAAAATGGCAAAATTGATTTGGTAAATATCGCAATTGAGCAACTGGCATTAGAATTGGATGATTATCCTCGCAAAGATGGTGAAAGTTTTGAGTTTGTAAGCGAATTTGATGAAGAAACCACAAAAATGGCAAATCCGTTTGCGGTTTTGGAAAAATTAAAAAAGTAAACAACCTATAAAAAGTACTTGCAAATAGGAAAAAAATTTTATAAAAGCTCAGATAATATTTTAGGTGAAATTTTGCTTGCATTTAAATAAAAAGTGAAGTATGAATGAGCCTTGAATAATTTGTTGTAATGATAAACTTTTAGTAAAAGAGAAGAAAAATGGCTACACCAAAGAAGAAAACATCAAAATCTCGCCGCGATATGCGCCGTTCTCACGATGCATTGACCTCCAATGCTTATCAAGAATGTCCTAATTGCGGTGAGTTGAAAAGACCTCATAATGTCTGCGCAAAGTGCGGTCGATATGATGGCAAGGAAATTGTTGCTCAAAAGGCAGGCAACTAATATTTTTTGAACTAATTTGAATATGGAGCAGGTTTTGTCTGATAATAATCTGGTCATATCTGTGGATGCGATGGGGGGAGATAATTCCCCTCGCATTGTAATTGAAGGATTGGCAATAGCAGCGAAAAAAAATCCGGATATCAAGTTTTTAGTGTTCGGAGATGAGGTTAAGGTTAAAGATGAAATGAAGAAATTTCCGTTTCTTCATAAGGTTTGTACAATATGCAATTGTATTGAAGTTGTACACAATGAAGACAAACCTTCGCAAGTTATCCGAAATAAAAATACTAGCATGTATCAAGCAATTGATGCAGTTAGACGTAAGGAAGCAAAAGCGGTTGTTTCTGCCGGAAACACAGGGGCTTTAATGGCAATTTCCAAGATGTTATTAAAGACAATACAAAAAATACATCGTCCTGCTATTGTGAGCTTTATGCCACACAGACATGGTAAATATGTGATGTTGGATTTAGGCGCAAATACTGAATGCAGTGCTGTTAATTTGGCGGAATTTGCCATTATGGGTAACATATTAGCAAAAAAAGCTTTGGGTGTTGAAAAACCGAAAGTTGCACTTTTAAATATAGGTGCGGAAGAAATGAAAGGTAAGGAAGAAATTCGTCAGGCCGCTCAAATGCTGAAAAATTCTTCTTTAAATATGGATTTTATTGGGTTTATTGAACCGCATGAAATTTCATTTGGAAAGGCTGATGTTGTTGTTGCTGATGGTTTTACCGGAAATGTTGCACTTAAATCAATTGAAGGGACAGCAAAGTTGATGCGTGGCATGATTAAAGATGCTGTTAAGCATTCTGTTTTGTCGTGGTTTGGACTTCCGTTTTTGTTTTTTGCAATTAAAAAAATAAGTAAAACAATGAATCCTAAACTTTATAATGGAGCTATGTTTGTAGGACTTAACGGATTATCGGTAAAAAGTCATGGTGGAGCGGATGGGTTTGGCTTTTCCGTGGCATTAAATAATGCGGCTAATCTTGTTAGGCAAGACTTTGTAAATACGATTCGTAATGAGCTGGAAAGTGTTGATTTAGACGAAGTTTCACAGGATATTTTTTATGAAGTGTATTAGATCTGAAATAGTTGGTTATGGGCATTATTTACCGAAAAAAGTATTAACCAATGATGATTTATCAAAGATGGTTGAAACCAATGATGAGTGGATTAGTACTCGGACGGGGATAAAATCACGTCATATAGCGGAAGATTTAACAACGGCAGAAATGTCGGTTGAGGCTGCTAAGAATGCTCTGGTTTATGCGGGGTTGACAGTTGATGATGTTGATTTGATTGTGGTAGGTACCTTATCAGGAGATAATACAACACCATCATGTGCTGCAAAAGTTGGTAAATTACTTGGTGCTCGATTCGGTGTCCCTACTTTTGACGTTGCAGCAGCATGTTCCGGCTTTGTATATGCATTGACAATGGCTGATAATATGATAAAGTTGGGACAGATAAAAACAGCATTGGTTATTGGAGCCGAAAGGCTTTCAAAAGTAACCGATTGGACAGATAGGAACACTTGTGTTTTGTTTGGAGACGGAGCCGGCGCAATTGTTTTGAAAGCAAGAGAAGGGGATGGAACAATTTCTGATACAGGTGTTTTAAGCACTCGCTTATATTCTGATTGTTCGGGATATGATTATTTATATACTACCGGAGGTGTTTCTACTACTGCAAATGCCGGTTATATATTCATGAATGGAAAAGAAGTGTTTAAATCAGCAGTAGGTTGCTTATCGGAATCTGCTATTGCTGTTATGTCTGATTATAATATTACCTCAGCAGAAATTGATTTTTTAGTTCCGCATCAAGCTAATATTCGTATAATTGAAAATGTCGGGCACAAGTTAGATTTACCGACTGAAAAAGTGATAGTAACCGTTGATCACCATGGTAACACTTCAGCAGCATCAATACCGCTTGCTTTATCAGAATCTGTTCTGTCAGGTAAGATAAAAAGAGGTGATTTAATAGTGCTTACGGCGATGGGTGCTGGATTTACTTGGGGCGGAGCACTGATAAGAATTTAAAAAATTGTGAAAGATTAGATATCGACACTTGAGATTATTTTATCAATGTTGTAGTTTTTAATAAAATAAACAGTAACTGAAATTTAGGAAAGAAAAATGAAAACTATTACACGTGCAGATGTTGCAGAAACAATTTATGAAGAAATCGGTCTTTCTCGTAAAGATTCTGGTGATATTTTGGATATGATCATAGATGAAATTAAGTCTGAATTGGTTAAAGGAAATGATGTGAAATTGTCATCATTTGGCACAATGGCATTAAGAAAGAAGAATCCTCGTATAGGTCGTAATCCTAAAACCGGTGTTGAGGCTGAAATTTCTGCAAGAACGGTAATTTCGTTTAAGCCTTCTCAAAATTTGCGTAAAGCCATAAACTCTTAAGACAAAGGTTTAAATATATGGTTGTCAATAAGTCAAAATCAGCGTTTCGGACTATTGCTGAAGTGGCAGAAGAACTTGAAGTGGCAACTCATGTATTGCGGTTTTGGGAGACTAAATTTGAACAAATAAAGCCAATGAAAGCATCGGGTGGGCGTAGGTATTATCGTCCGGATGATGTGGAGATTGTCCGGCTTATTAAAAACTTTTTATATGAAAAGAGATACACAATTGAAGGTGTGCAAAAGCTTTTCAAAGATAAAGGAATAAAGGCTATTTTAGGTGGAGAGATTCAAAAAGATTTTTTTGATGTATCTGCCGATGAATCGGTTAACAATGTTCAAATTCAAGAAGTAAAGGTTTGCGCATTAAGTAGGACACAGAAAGAAATTTTGTGTGATGTTAAGGAAGAATTAACTAAAATTGTGCATAGTTTAAAAACTGTATAAATTTTAGGTCTATGGAGCAATACAAGAAGTCGGATACTTCTTACGATGTGAAGAAAGATATGTTTTATTGTAAATAGCGGGACGTAGTTCAGCCTGGTAGAGCGCTTGCATGGGGTGCAAGAAGTCGGAGGTTCGAATCCTCTCGTCCCGACCATAGTTAGGACCGCCCGAAAGGGCGGTTTTTTAGGATGGGTAATATATTAAAGCTGAGTAATTGATGAAAAGGTGGAGTTTTTTATATGAGTGATTTTACAAATGATTATTTGCTTGATAAAAAGATAAAAATATTTCAACCTATTAATGGCTATAGAGCATCGTCTGATGCGGTATTATTGTCCTCGGTGGTTACGGAAGTAAGACAAAATGATTGTATTTTAGATGTCGGTTCCGGAACAGGTGGAATCTCATTGTGCTTGGCACATCGATTTGGGCAAAATCAGATTATAGGATTGGAAATTCAAGAAGAGCTCGTAAAACTTGCAAATTTAAGTGCTAAAGAAAACGGTTTCGGACATTTGAAATATTATCACTGTGATATAAAAGGAAAAGATTTACCTATTATGCCATGTTCGTTTAATCATGTGATATCTAATCCGCCATATTCGAAAAATGATATGCCATCTCCTAATAAAAGTAAGGCTATTGCTCATAATCATAATGGAATGGATTTAACATCGTGGATAAATTTTTGCCTTAAAATATTAAAACCATTCGGCTTTTTATATTTTATTAATCGCGCAGAAGCAATTGGCGAGATGTTAAGCGCTTTACAGAAAAAGGCCGGGAATATTAAAATTATACCACTATATTCTAAAGAAGGGCAAATTGCTAAAAGAGTTATTGTAATTGCGCAAAAAGACTCTAAAACACCGACAAAAATTATGCAACCTTTCTATACTCATTCTTATGATGGAAATTATACACAAAAGGCGCAACAGATTTTGCGTGCAGGTGATGTTTTTAAGTTTAATGATTAATTCTATTAAACATAATTTTAAAACGAGTAACCTTATTTATAGTAGAATAAACATTTATTTTAATGTTTAATTTATCGGCAATTTTTTTAACAATGGCTAGCCCTAAGCCGACACCGTCATTGTTAAATATGTAAGCATTTCTGCCTTGAAAAAATTCATCAAAAATATTGGGTAATTCATCTTTATCAATACCAACTCCATTGTCTTTTATATTAATAATCACATTATTTATATTTTCTTGACACGATATTTTTATTTTATCTTGGGTGAATTTAACAGCATTACTTAGTAAATTGCGTAAAATACGTTCGGTTAATATAGCATCAGTATTAATACAAGCATTACAGGTATTATATTCAAAGTTGATTTTTTTTGATTCGGCAATAATTTTATATTCTTGCGCTAAATTGTTTAATAAATCTCCAATATTAAATGTTTCTTTTTTAACTTTGATGTCACCAAATTCAATTTTTGAAAAATCTAATATATTATTTAATAATACTTTTAAACTACCGGTTGTTTTTAAAATCTTTCCCCATAATTGTTTTTGTTTTGGGGAAAGATCACTTGTATCAAATAAATCTAAATATAATATCAATGCTTGTAATGGCTGACGTAAATCATGACTGGCTTGAGCCAAAAAAACAGCACAATTTTTATTAATTTTTTTCATATAACCTCTCTTTATTGCTGATATAATGCTTATTTTTACGATTAAAAGTTCTATTTTTTTCACAAAATTACCTATTTTATAAAATCTGTGGTGACAAAACTAAATTTTTGCATTATGTATTATAATAAGTGAATTAAGGAGTAATATCGTGCAAGAAAAGTTTTCGGTGGAAGAAAGTAAATCATTTAATGTCGGAATATGTGTAATTTGTACTTTTGTTATTTTATTTTTTGTTATGGCTTTTTCCGGAGATGATTACAAACATATAGATAAAAATTTTTATCACATGAATGCCGGTTTTGGGAGAACAGACGGCCTGCTTGTTGGTGATAAAGTAAGAATGTCAGGCGTTGATATAGGTAGAGTTGTTGGTGCAAAACTTGATGAAAATTATAATGCTGTATTAAAATTGGAAATTAAAGCAGGGTTGAAAATTCCGGATGATAGCAGTGCTTCCATTGTAAGCTCGGGGATTATGGGAAGCAAATATATAGAAATTGAGCCGGGAGGATCAGAAGATTATATACCGGATAATGGTGAATTTAGCTATACTCAAGATGCTATGGTGTTGGAGGAACTTTTAGATAGGATATTGACTATCGGAAAATCAAAAAACAAAAATTATGAAGAAAATAGTATGGAGGAAAATAATGAATAAAAAACCGGTTGAGACAATTATGGGCGTGGTAGTATTGGTTGTTGCTGTTTTTTTCTTATTCTTTGCGTATCGCGTATCTGATTTGCAAGTTGTTAAAGGTTATGAGCTGTCAGCAAAATTTTTAAAGGTTGGCGGAATAAGCATTGGTTCTGATGTTAGAATAAACGGTATAAAAGTTGGTACGGTTATTGAACAAAAACTCAATCCTGATGATTATATGGTTGATTTAACACTTAGTATTGCTTCTGACATAAATCTTCCTATAGATAGTGAAGTTGCAATTGTGGGGGATGGGTTGATGGGTAATAAATTTATTAAAATAGAACCCGGAAAGAGTTCACAGAATTTAAAAGACGGAGATTTTTTTGAAAACACTAAAGATTTCAAATCGTTAGAAGATATGGTTGGTGAAATTATATTTATGGTGACGGATAATGGGAATTAAAACAAAATTTTTGAGTTTAAGCTTTGCAACCCTTTTGAGTGTAAGCTCGGTACAAGCTGAACAAATAGCCACCAATATGGCGCAAATGCAAGCAATGGATAAAATAACCGGACGAGTTAGTATTATTGAAGTTCCGGTAAACGGCGAAGTGAAATTCGGAACATTTTCTGTGGTTGTCAGAAGTTGTAAAACCAATGCTGAGGGAGAAGTTCCTGAAAATTATGCTTTTGTTGATGTGAGTGATAAAAGTTTTGACAAAGAAGAATTTAATATTTTTAAAGGTTGGATGTTGTCATCTTCTCCTGCGGTCAATGCAGTTGAGCATCCGATATATGATGTTTGGCTAATAAAATGTTATAACGATGAAAAGCCGATTGATGGTTTACTTAGCCAAGAACAATTGGATTTGAGGGATAATCTTCCGCGTTTGCAAGAAGTTAAACAAATGAGAAAAGATCAAGAGAATAATACTTTTGATGAAGAAACTCAAAAAACGACTATTGTTTTTAAGGATACGATGTATAAACAGCAGTTAACAGAGGCAACAAAAACTTCTGAAAAAATGTTAGTATCAGATGATGGAAAGCCCCAGAATCTTCTCAATATTGATGAAAATTTTAATGAGGAAGAAGTTGTAGTTATGCCTGCCGAAGAACTTTCGGAGGCAATGCAAAATGAGGCTCAAAATTTGAATAAGAATGAAGAGTTCTTAATTGATGATGAGCTTTCGGCGGCAATAGAAGCAGAGCTTAAACAACATCAAAATTAGTTTTTTTCATCTTATAGCAAGAAGTTTTTTTGTATATGAAACTTCACCGATGTAAATTGATGGGGTTTCATGTTTGTAGTATATTGTCAAAAATCTTCAAAAATAGTTGACAGAATATGAAAATATATGTAATATGGGACAAAATTAAACAATATTTCAGTTAAGGGGGAAATTATGGTAAAATTGCCTAATGTTGTAGGGTTTGAAAACGGAGAAATAAATGGAGAATATATTCTAAAACAAATGT
>JAFTYO010000037.1 GCA_017464685.1 Alphaproteobacteria bacterium | reverse complement strand
TAGATGAAGAAAAAATCAAACATTATGTTGAGTTTCAGGGACGACAGGATTTAGGTCAGCTTCGTCTGAAGCTGTAATGAAAAGGCTCTCTTTTGAGAGCCTTTTCTATAGAACCCCCAGTTTACTGGGGGATATCTATTTATCACAGCTTGCTTTTTTATAGCATCTGCAATGGCAAATTCCGTCTCTTTCGATGTCGGAACGACAAAGCTCCGAGATACAAAAACGATTATCATTTTTGCCGTCACACGGGCATCTCGTCCATTCGGTATCACCAAACATCATATTTTTTGCTCTGGCGATTTTTTCAACATTTTCGGTTGGCTCATAACCTGCTTTACGGCAGTTTTCCAACATTTTTTCCAATATAGTGCTCATAAGTTTTCCCCTAGTTTTCAAGTTTATTAATGATATTTTCAAGTTCATTCAAATTTTTATAGATTAAAACTACCCTACCATGACCGTTTTTTCCAGTGTTAATTTGTACTTTTAAGCCGATTTTTTGACTTATGGATTTTTCTATTTGCATAAGTTCAAAATCTTTAATTTTATTAACTTTTGTAGCGCTTTTATTTTTGATACCGGCAACCAATTGCTCGGTTTGACGAACATTTAAACCTTCTTTTACAACTTTTAAGGCCAATTCAACCGCATTTTGAACCCCTACTAAACACCTTGCATGACCGGCACTTATTTCAAATTTTTCCAACATCTTTATAACTTCTTCCGGTAAAGTTAAAAGCCTTAAAGAATTTGTAATATAGCTTCTTGATTTTCCTACAATTTTCGAAATTTGTTCTTGCGTATAGCGAAAACTTTCCATCAATTGTTTAAATCCGTTGGCTTCTTCAACATCATTAAGGTCTTGGCGAACAATATTTTCGATTAAGGCTATTTCCAGAGCTTTATTATCATCAATTTGCATTTCAATGATAGGAAGCCTGTCAAGACCTGCTTTTATAGCCGCTCTATAACGGCGTTCACCGGCAATAATTTCGTACTTATCATCAACTTTTCTTACCAATAACGGTTGCAAAATACCGTTTTCTTTTATAGATTGAGCAAGTATATCTATTTGATTTTCATCAAAAACATTTCTTGGCTGAAAAGCACCTGCTTTAAGCAACTCAATATTTATTGTTTTAATATCTCGTTGTTCGTTTAAGGTGATATCAAAATTTAAATCTTCATCACCCAAAAGTGCTTCTAAACCTCTGCCTAATCCGTGCTTATTTACCGACATTTTTTACAGCTCCTTTTCTCTTAATAAAACTTCTTTTGCCAAACTTAAATATGCTTGTGCCCCGACACTCTTAAAATCATAAATCATAACCGGTTTTCCGTGTGACGGAGCCTCAGATATTCTGACACTGCGGGGAATTTTGGTTTGGTATACCAAATCACCAAAATATGATCTAACATCGTTTTCTACCATAGCACTTAAATTGTTGCGTTTATCAAACATGGTTAAAACAATGCCTTGCAATTTAAGATACGGATTAAAATTTTTCTTTATCCGATTGATGTTTTTAACTAAATCGGTCAAGCCCTCAAGAGCCAAAAACTCACATTGCAAAGGAACTATAACCGAACCGGAAGCCACCAAAGAATTTATGGTTATCAAATTTAGCGATGGCGGACAATCTATCAACACATAATCAAAATTTGCACTAATTTGCTGTAAGGATTTTTTAAGCACAAACTCTCTTTTTTCAATATCAATAAGTTCAATTTCGGCGGCCGCTAATGATGGTTTTGAAGGTATAATGCAAAAATCGGGAATTTGAGTGTTTTTAATAGTTTTACTGATTTCAACACCGTTTATCAACACATCATACGAAGAAAATTCACAAGTTTTTTTATCAACACCCATTGATGTTGTAGCGTTTCCTTGCGGATCTAAGTCTACCACCAAAACTCTTTTACCGATTGCAGCCATTGCGGTTGCAATATTTATGGCAGTTGTGGTTTTACCGACGCCTCCTTTTCTGTTGGCAACAGAAATTACTTTCATTTTTTTCTCCGTAAGTTTTCAATAATTAAAACTACACCATCATCACAAAATTCATTGGGATAAATCGTGTATTTAAAATTCCACTTTTGCTTTGCTTTGGTTAATTCATCTTCAAAACTTTTTCCTTTCGGAAAAATCATTTTTGTATGTTTATCGGTAAACATAAAAGCATACTCAAACAAATTTTCAAGCGCTGTCATTGCTCTGGCGGTTATAACATCAGCTTTGGGTAAATTCAATTTTTCTACTCTATCGTTAAAAACCTCAACATTATTAAGTTTAATTTTATTCTTAACAGTGTTTAAATACAGTGTTTTTTTTGTAATACTTTCGACTAATTTAAACTTTATATGCGGATTTTTTTCTTTCGCCATAATAGCTAAGACCAGTGCCGGAAATCCTGCCCCACTGCCAAAATCATATACAAGACTTACATCATCGTCTAAAAATTTATACAATTGAGCAGAATCGGCAATATGACGTGTCCAAACTTCGGGTAAAGAATTTTTACTTACCAGATTAAACTTGTTTTGCCATTCGTTTAATAAATCGACATAGCTTTTTAATTTATCAAATGTTTCACATGAAACATCAAAATTTTTCTTAAAATTTTCCATATGATTTTTATATATCAGAGCTTAATTTTGATAAACAGCAAAACAAAGTTATAAACATCATTTTAAACAAAAGCGCTTTTTACAACCCATTTGTTCAAGTTTAATTGAGGTTTCATCAAAACAATATCCGAGCTCATCAATATTATGTGCATCATCACTAATAACAAGCTCAACACCTTTATTTATCATCTTTTTAAGCACAAAATCATCAGGATATAGCACATTATTTTTTCGCAGTCCTTTAGTGCTAACTTCTGCCGCAACTTGATTTTTTACCAAACAATCAACAACTTTTAACTGTTCATCACGGCAAGGATATTTTTCGCTTTGTTTTATTCTTCTTGCATAATCAAGATGTGCCAAAAAATTAAACATTTTTGAACTTACAGCTTGCCCGATTGTTTGATAATGTCGCCTGATATAAGTTTCATAACTATCAGTTTTATATATATCTTCCAACGAATCGTAACGATATATATCTATCAACACCTCACATTTTTCATCAAAAAAGAAATGATTTCCGGTTAACAGATAATCATAATCTATTTGTTTGATAAAATTTTTAAATTCTTCTTTCCATCCGTTATAAGTAAAATAATCCACCTCAAAACCAACCAAAACATTTATCGGATATTTTTTTGCGGTTTTTCTGATAGATTCGGCATTTTTCTGAAACATAGGTAAAGATTTTTCAAAACTGTTATGATAAACATAATCACCGCTTCTATCTATCAATTTATCATAAGTCGGAGCTTGTTTTATATCTTTGTGAATTATCATATGGTCGGAAATCCCGATTTGTTCCCAACCTAAATCAACCGCTTTTTGTAACATATCTTCAAGAGAATCTTTTCCGTCAGACAAAGATGTATGTGTATGATAACTGAATTTTTGCATTTAATCCTACTTTTTCAAATATCCCAAAATTGCCGTAATTGCCGCCGGTGTAACACCCGGAATGCGTGATGCTTCACCGATTGTTACCGGCATAACTTTGCTTAATTTATAAACCATTTCTCGAGACAATCCGCCGATTTTTGCATAATCAATATTTTCTCTTATTTTTAACCTCTCATCTTTTTTAAACACCTCAATATCCGATAACTGTCTCTTAATATATCCCGAATATCTCGATTCTATCTCGATTTGTTCATAAACTTTTTCATCAAAAACCTTGAGTTCGGGGAAAATTTGATAAATTGTTTCACGTGAAACATCATTATATCCCATCAACTGATAAGCTGTTCTTTTTGCTCCGTCGTGATTAACCGTAAGACCGAAACCTTCCAATGTTACATAATCGGTTTTTAAATTAAGCGAAAGTTCTCTTAAACTGTCAACAGCTTCTTTTTTGACTTTAAATACACTGTATCTTTCTTTACAAACACACCTTACCCGATACCCGATTTCGGTTAAACGCATATCAGCATTATCAGCTCGCAAATGCAACCGATATTCGGAACGAGAAGTAAACATTCTATACGGCTCATCAACACCTTTGGTGATTAAATCATCAATCATAACACCAATATATGCCTGACTCCTATCAATTACAAATTCATCATTTTTATCCAAAGCGCTCAGTGCGGCATTAACACCAGCAACCAAACCTTGCGCTCCTGCTTCTTCGTATCCAGTTGTACCGTTAATTTGTCCAGCTAAGTACAATCCTTGAGTTTTTTTAACCCTCAAACAATGATTTAATTCTTGCGGGTCAATATAATCATACTCAATTGCATATGCCGGACGCAAAATTTCAACATTTTCAAGACCTTTCATTGTATGAATAAATTGATGTTGAATATCTTCGGGAAGTGATGTCGATATACCGTTCGGATAAACAACATCAGTATCCAATCCTTCCGGCTCCAAAAATATTTGATGTGATGTACGGTCGGCAAATTTTACCAATTTATCTTCAATGCTCGGACAATATCTGGGACCTACACCCGTAATCAATCCGGAAAATAATGCACATTTTGAAAAATTATCCCTGATTATATTATGTGTTTCTTCGTTAGTATGAGTAATATAACATTTAATTTGCGGATTTTCCAACTTTTCGGTTAAATAAGAAAAAGGTTCCGGATTATCATCACCCGTTTGTTCTTCCAATACACTCCAATCTATAGTTTTACCGTTTAAGCGGGCAGGAGTTCCGGTTTTTAACCGTCCTATCTTAAGTCCCAAATTTTTTAAATACGGTGTTATACCAGAGCAACTTATATCACCTACACGACCACCAACACTCGTTTGATGACCGACAAACATAATTCCGTTTAAAAATGTTCCTGAAGTTAAAACAACATTTTTGGCTCTTATCTTATTTCCATCATCTAAAACAACCCCCGAAACCCTGTTTTTATCTTCAATAATCAACCCTTCAACAGCCGCTTCAACCAATTTGAGATTTTCTTGTTTAGATAAATATTGTTGCATATATTTTTTATATAATTTTCTGTCAGCTTGAGCTCGAGGTCCTCTGACAGCAGGACCTTTTGAAGAATTAAGCATTCTGAACTGGATACCGGCTTTATCAATAACCTTGCCCATCAAACCGTCTAAAGCATCAATTTCTCTAACCAGATGACCTTTTCCCAATCCGCCGATAGCTGGATTACAGGACATTTCACCTATTGTGCTGATTTTATGCGTAATAAGAGCCGTTTTAGCTCCAACCCTTGCCGAAGCGCTTGCTGCTTCACACCCTGCGTGTCCGCCGCCTACAACTATAACATCATATAAATTTTCCATTTTTCAAACCTCATTTATTGAGGTTATAATACCTTTTTATACTCTTTGGCAAGAGTTTTTATCATTTACCTATACAAAATGAACCAAAAATTTTATCCAATATTTCATCAACTTCAAAACGACCGGTTATTTTACCCAAAGCACGAGCAGCAAGCCTTATATCTTCGGCCGACAACTCAATTTCTTTATCAAAATTAAAATTTTTTAAATTATCAACACATTCAAGCAAAGCTTCACGATATCTTTTACGAGTTATCAATAAATTTGATCCTGATGTAAATTTTGAACCGATAAAATTACCTATTTTTTCCATTAACTCATCAACCCCTTTATTATACTTTGCAGAAACCAACAAACAACCTTGTTTTTCAAACCTTGAACACTGTTCAAAACTTAAACTGTCAGATCTATTTGCAATGTATAACATCTTGTTTTCAGACTCTTTTTTAATATCTTCGAAAATTGAAATATCATCTTTTGAAGCATCAAATATAGCCAACACCAAATCGGCATCTTTGATTTTTTCAAAGGCAATTTCAACCCCCTGTTGTTCAATAACATCATCGGTTTTTCTGATACCTGCAGTATCGGTAAATATAACGGGATACCCTTTAATATCCAAATTTACATCAACGGCATCACGAGTTGTACCAGCAATATCTGAAACAATTACGGCATTTCTTTTTACAACAGCATTTAACAAGCTAGATTTACCAGCATTAGCCGGTCCGGCAACAACAACCCTGAAACCTTCACGTAATCTTTCGGAATTTTTTGAAGATGATAAATGTTCATCTATTGCTTTAATTAATTTAAATACAGTGTTCATATTAGACTCTTTTATAGAATCTGGAATATCTTCTTCAGGAAAGTCAATATAAGCTTCCATATAAGCATACACTTTTAAGAGTTCTTCGCGCCAATTTTCATACAAGTTTTTTAAATTACCTTCCATTTGACGAATAGCATATTTTTGTTGCTCGGCAGTTTCGGCATCTATAAGATCAGCCAAACCTTCAGCTTCGGTTAAATCCATTTTTTGATTATAAAAAGCTCTTTTTGAAAATTCACCGGCCTCAGCAAGTCGGAAATTTTTTATATTAGAAAGAGAATCCAAAACAGATGATAAAACAGCTTTTGAACCATGACACTGAATTTCTACAATATCTTCACCGGTAAAAGAGTTAGGTGATTTAAAATAAATGAGCAAAGCTTTATCCAATGTGTTTTTATTAACACTGTCGATAATATCAGTAAAATAAGCATAGCGAGGCTTTAAATACAGTGTTTCAATTTTAGTCATATACTTAAAAACATCTAAAGCATTATTGCCTGAAACTCTGATAACAGCAACTCCTGATTTTCCGTATACGGTAGAAAGAGCATATATTGTTTTATTATCCATTTTATCACCTGTTAAATTTTTAACTACAATAGCATCAACTTATTAATTTTTTCTAAAATTTCATTTTTAAGGCTTTTAGAGAGCTTTTTTACATTATCTTAACACTTATATCATAAAATTTAAAATATAGCGTTTGAAAGGCTTTATACGAACTCAAATTTTTTAAGGACTGAGATGAAAAAAAAACTTCTGATTTGGGATTTTGACGGTGTAATTGCCGACACCGAAATTTTGTGGTTAAAAAATAGGCAGGCACTTCTTAAAAGTTACATGAATATTGATTGGGATTTTGCCACAATTGAAAAACTCTTAAAAGGTATGAGCGACTATACAAAACGAGAAAAACTCAACAGTTTAGGTGTTGTTACCGATGATAAATTTTGGGATATTTCATATCAGATGGATCAAGAAACCATGAAAACAGTCGGTTTTGAATTGACAAGCGGTATTGAAGATATTTTCAAATTAAATATCAAGCAATGCATTGCCACTGGCGGCTTAGCTCCTAAAACCAAGCAAAAAATTGAAATTGTCGGTATCGGGAACTATTTTCCGCCTGAACATATTTTTACGGCCGATATGGTAAAAAGAGGAAAACCCGAGCCGGATTTGTTTTTGTTGGCAGCTCAAAAAATGGGCGAATCGGCTACAAACAGCGTTGTGGTTGAAGATTCAATTGCCGGTTTAACAGCCACAATAAGGGCAGGGGCCACACCGGTTGCATTTACCAAAGACCATATTAACGAAATTAAAGAGCTCGGAGTAAAGTATATTTTCGATAATATGTCAGATATTAAAAATTTGATTTTAGAGTTATTTTAACCAAAGCGCATCAGAAATTTTATTGCTTAAAAATTCCTGATGCAAATTTTCTTCTTCATCGGTTAAAACAAAACTTCTCGGTGCTCGATATGTTCTTTCTAAAACAACCTCAGCACCGCTGACTTTTTCTTTAATATTGTGCGAAAGTTCCATACTCGGTTCGGCGCCACCTAATAGCTCCAAATATACTTCAGCCAGCAACTCAGCATCAAGTAAAGCGCCGTGTTTGGTACGAGCCGAGTTATCAATATTAAATCTGCGACATAATGCATCAAGATTGTTTCTGGCACCGGGAAATTTATTACGAGCTATCTCCAAAGTGTCAACAACTCTGTCCCAAGAATAGGTCTTAAAACCTTTGTGCTTAAATTCATAATTAATAAAATTGATATCAAATGTGGCATTATGAGCAACCAAAATACCATCATCACCGACAAAGTCAATAAAATCTTGTGCTATTTCAGATAGTTTTGGATAGTTTTGCAAAAATTCGGTGGTCAAACCGTGCACCTTAACCGCATCTTCGGGCACATCTCGCTCCGGATTGATATATTGGTGATAAACTCGACCTGTAGGCATATGATTGATTAATTCAACCGCACCGATTTCAATCAATCTGTCACCGCCATCATAATGAAAACCGGTTGTTTCGGTATCAAATACAATTTCTCTTAACATATTACAATCCTTTAATTAAATTTAGCAACTCAACCTTTAACAAACCCAAAGATTTATCGGTATTAATTACATAATCGGATAAAACTTTTTTATGGTCATTATCAATTTGTACATTTACAATTTTTTCAAAATCAGCCTCGGTTATATTATCTCTTTTAGTTACCCTTTGTTTCTGAATTTCATAATCAACATCGGCGGTAATTACATAAGAGCAATATTTATTCCACCCCATTTCAAACAAAAGTGCCACTTCAACAAACAAAACAACATCTGTTTTGGCATATTTTCGAATGTTATTAAGTAATTTTTGTTTTAAAAAAGGATGGATCAGACTTTCAAGTTTTTTAAGTTCTTTAGGATTATTAAACACAAAATTTCTTAAAGTTCGCTTGTTAAAAACCCCGTATTCAAAAGTGTTCGGAAAGTGTTTTTTTATAATATCCAAAAAATCTTTTTTATAATACAGATATCGGCACCACTTGTCGGCATCAAAAACAACAAAACCTGCATCACGAATTATACTCGCAATGGTAGTTTTGCCACAACCTATTGAGCCTGTGATACCGATAAGTTTCATGAAATCCCCTTATTCAATATGTTATATACTTTATACACAAGATTGATTTTTACCTGTGCATAAGTTTAGTAACTTAAAAACAATATACAAATTTGTTCAGACAATTAAAAACATTTCAAAACACTTATTAACATCTTGATAACTTTTATCAACACCTGTTAATGTTGTTGATATAAAAAGTTATTAACAATAGATTAATAAAATATAAGTTTTTGAAATATAAAAATTTTAACGATTTATTAAGAAGCTTATTAACAGATGGTTAAAATATAGGATAAATTTGTGGATAAAATTTAATCCACAATAATCACAAGAATATACAACCAACAACTATTATTTTTTTAAATTTAAATAATGGGCAGGTGGTGTGTGTATAAGTTTATTATAACAAATAATCAACTTAATACACTTTTCAACCATGTAATAATAATTTTTACATGATTTATTAAAACGAAAAACTAAAGTTAAACATACCAAAATAATCAGGTTTTGCATTTTCTTGATGTTCCGGATTTATTCTTACACCGAAACGAGTTTTAAAATTGGTATCTTCTTTTATTTTTGTATCATAAAACATACTAATATTCCACTCTCTTTTATTATCTTTTAAGTCCACCTGATATTTATGTAAATAAACCTTATCTTCTGTCGGATGTCTACCTGAAGCAAGATAAATATCAGCTGTTCCTTTTTTTATACCGAGAGGTGAATATATATCTAATCCTATAATATTATCAGATGTTAAATTGTAATTAGCATTTATGGCAATACTATCACTTATTAAATCTGAAATATTAAATACTGAATTGTTTACAGATGTATTTGTATAACCTCTATAATAAGAAGCTGTAAAATTCAAATTTTTTATGGGATTATAAGATATTCTTAAACCTGTAAAAAATGTATTTGTTTTATGCATATTAAAAGCATCTTTTCCTATCATGCCTAAGACAGAACCGTCTTCTCTTAATATACCGATATTTGAAGCTATCTTAAATTTATCGGTAATATTATAGTTTAATCCTGTGCTGAATATATCCATATTATTATCATATAAATCAGAATTATTTTCATCTTCAAAAAAGTTGTTTTTTCCACTTATATAATCAAAATTGAATGCTATTTCACCTAATTTATAATTAAAACCTGTACCAAAGGCATTGTCCATGCTTATAAAAGGATTTTTTGCAGTATTATTATATGTATTAAAATTATTCAATACCGTATTATCGGAATAAAAAGCATAAAAATCTGATTTATTATTTTTATAAGTTAATTTTAAAAAGCCATAAGGACTATAAATATCATTACCTGCAATTGAATTGTTGAAAGATAATGATAAATTATTATTCATTTTAATATTTTGTACCGAGTTACTCATAAAAGATTTAAAATCATTTTCAAATAAATGTCTTTTTTGTTTTGATGTATCTGCAAAAATAGATGAAGTTTTAATTTCAAAACTTCTATCATATTCATCAAAAGCTACGAATTTGTCAGGTAAAACCTTCATGATTTTATCACTTGTTGAATTTGATAAAATTAAAGCAGAAGATGTATATTTTGCCTGATTTTGAGTGTTTGAAAAATCAAAAGCAAGATATTCTATAGGACTTGTTGCTCTATCTAAATTAATAAGACCATTACCATATATTTCATCTACACCACTTTGACCTATATCCGTTGCTGTTCTGAACAAAATTTCAACAATTTGTTGTGATGAAAGATGTGGGTAGGCACCCATCAATAATGCAACACTTCCCGTGACAACAGGGGTTGCCATTGATGTTCCCTGCATATATCCGTAACCGGATTTATGTTTTTCGTCGTTTTTAACTGTTGAATATATCATACCATTTGTAGATGATAAGTAAGGAGAACCATCATAAGTATCACCACCGGGAGCTGCTAAACAATAATTTTTAGTTTCTCCGCATTTTTGCGAATAATGTGTCAGTGTATTATCACTTTTAACTGCTACAACTGTTATAAATAAATTAGTTAAGTCATGTTCAGAACCTGCTTTAAAATTACTATTTAAAGGTAATCCGTTTAAAATATCAGCTTCTTTATTATTTCCATCATTTCCGGCCGCTTGAACAATTACAATATTGTTATCGGCTAAAGTTTCGTACAGATGAACTTTATTTGTAACTTCATTAAATTTTGATATATCCAAAGTTTTTAATGTTGATGCTTTATCTAAATTTGCATAAGGAGTTTCTGACAGGTCTAAACCAAAACTCATATTTACAACTCTGATATTTTCATCAACAAAAGCTTGGGCTGCTTTTACATCAACACTATATTCATCTAATAAAAACATAGCCTGCTTATGACTTATTACAACCATATCTACATTAGGAGCTACACCATGCATACCTTCGTTATTTAATGTACCTCCTATAATTCCCATAATATGAGTACCGTGATCCCCATTGTTTGTATTACTGAAAAAATCAGCATTTTCGATATCTGTTAAATAATAATCCGGATTGTTTTTTATCTTATCCCAATCATAATCATCAGGATAAAGTTCGAAAATTTCATTAAATTTATCTATATGGCATCCGATACATCCGGTTGCAGCAACTTCACTATTTTCATTATAAAATACTATATTTCCTCTTTGTGTATCTTCGTTTGTAACATTGAAAGCAAAACAATTTTTTTTATCATTACCTCTACAAGGGCCAAAATCAAAGGTATACCCATAAGTTTTACCTTGTTCGTTTTTTACAATATTATCATATAAGTCAGGATGATTTATATCAAAACTTGTGTCATAAATACCGACTTTTACTTTTTTATCTGAAATAAGTCCTGTTTCAGTATTTATAAGGTTACCGTTTTCATCTCTGTTTACAATATATCCTGTATATCCTCTGGCATAAGCAACATCAGCATTAATTTGTGTTAAAAAATCAATTCCGTTACTATTATATTCGGTTGTGTGATAATCATTTGGATTATCGTTTTTAGGATTATATCCCGGAATATTAAGCATAATACAGTGACCGTTAATAATAGTACCTCCTTTAGCTTCACATTCTTCATTTTCTGAATCGTTACCATTTGTATTATTGCTACCTGATGATGTGTCTGATCCACCACCGCCACCACCCGATGCGGCGGCAACTCCGCCACCGATAAGAGCAACAGTTCCTAAAGCAATTCCTGTCTTTGCTGACAAGCTTAAACCTCTATCATTGTATACTCCAGAAACAGGAGGTAATAAACCACCACTTTTTAATGTTTCACTATAATTATTTTCATAAGCATATAAAGTTTTTTCAAAAGTTCTTAACTTACTTTTTTTAACTTTTTGCATGCAATACTTTTTACTTTTAGCACCTTCTTTAATAAGAAATTTATATGTTTTAGGATCATTATTATTAATAGCATGACATAAAGCCGTATCACCATTAATATCCATAATATCAATTCCGTGTTTATTACTTGCATTTTTAAACTCTATAATATTTTTTTGAGTTGCATATTTATAAATTCTCAAACTATAATTAATATTTGAATTATTTAATGCTTTTACATTTGAAGAAAATATAAATAATCCGCAAAAGATACTTATGAATATTTTTTTATTAAACATTTTAAAATCCTCTAATAAATAATGTTTTATTTTAAGCAGAATTTGTTTAATATTAGCTTAATAAAAAAATTTGATATCGGAAATAAAAAATCCCCATATATCGCAAGATATATAGGGATTTGTTTGATATACAAAATTTGTATTATTCTTTATTGGCTGGTTCAATTCGCATTGTATAAAACGAACGATATACAAAAATCAAACCAAGAACAAAGAAAAATACACCAGAACCTATTGCAACGCATTTCGGAGCGGTGGCAGCCATTTCAACTGCTAACAAACCAAACAATGTTGTAAACTTAATAATCGGGTTTAAGGCCACAGATGATGTGTCTTTATACGGGTCACCGACCGTATCTCCCACAACAGATGCATCGTGAAGCGGTGTGCCTTTTTCTTTTAAATCAACCTCAACTACTTTTTTTGCATTATCCCAAGCACCACCGGCATTTGCCATATATAAAGCTTGGAATAAACCGAAAACGGCAATCGAAATTAAATAACTTGCAAACAAATTGGCATTAAAGCAAGCAAAAGCAATCGTAAACGAGAAAATTACGATAAAGATATTAAACATACCTTTTTGTGCATAAACAGTACAGATTCTTACCACATTTTTAGAATCTTCAATTGAAGCAGCTTTTTTACCATTAAGTTTGATGTGTTTTTTGATATAATTTACAGCCTTATAAGCTCCTGCCGATACGGCTTGCATTGAAGCTCCAGAAAACCAATAAATTACAGCACCGCCCAAGATAAGTCCGAACAATACATTGGGGTCTAACAAATTAAGCGATAAGTTCAAAAGTAAGATAATTGAGAAAATCATCGTGGTTGCACCGATAACAGCCGTTCCGATTAATACCGGTTTTGCCGTTGCCTTAAAAGTATTACCGGCAGAATCGTTTTCTTCCAACAGATTTTTTCCGAGTTCAAAATCGGGCTTAAAGCCGTAATCTTTCTCAATTTGTTTTTTGATACCCTTAATTTGCTCAATTTGAGAAAGCTCAAATACCGATTGCGCATTATCGGTAACCGGACCATATGAGTCAACTGCAATGGTAACAGGGCCCATACCGAGCATACCAAAAGCAACCAAACCAAACGCAAATACTGTAGGATAAACCATATAAGCATCTAAACCGGTGCGAGCCGTAAAGTATGCTACAACCATTAGGCCTACCATAACCAATCCTTGCCAGAAAGCTGAGAAGTTTCCGGCAACAATACCAGAAACAATGTTTAATGATGCTCCGGCTTCACGGCTTGCGTTTACCACTTCATCAACATGTTTAGATTTTGCAGATGTAAAAATTTTGGTAAATTCGGGGATTAATGCTGCCGATAAAGTACCACAACTGATAATGGTTGAAAGTTTCCACCACAAGTTAGGACCGAATACAGCTCTGTCAATCATCACATAAGAAACTCCGAAAGTTACCAAAATTGAAACAATGGAAGTTAGCCAAACAAGTGATGTTAAAGGGGTTTCAAAATTAAATTTTTCTTTTTTACCGAAAACGGCTTTACAGAAAAAGTTGTTTAACAAATAGGCAATTATAGATGTCAAAATCATCAATACACGCATTGCAAACACCCAAGTAATAAGACGAGCCTGAATATCAATTCCGTTCGGTAGAAGTGTCAATTCTCCGTTTTGAGCATACATCATACCTGCACCCAAAACAATAAAGCTGATAAGTGCAACACCGGTTACACCATATGTTTCAAAGCCATCGGCAGTCGGACCGACAGAGTCACCCGCATTATCACCGGTACAGTCGGCAATAACTCCTGGGTTTCTGGCATCATCTTCATCAATTTTGAAAATAATTTTCATTAAATCTGCACCGATGTCGGCAATTTTGGTAAAAATACCTCCGCAAATTCTAAGAGCAGAAGCACCCAAAGATTCACCGATTGCAAATCCGATAAAACAAGCACCGGCATTGTCACGAGGAACAAACAACAATATAAAGAGCATCATAATCAGCTCAACACAAATAAGCAATACACCGATAGACATTCCCGAATGTAACGGCAAATTCATCACCGGATAAGCTTTTCCTTTTAAAGAAGCAAAAGATGTTCTGGCATTAGCATAAGTGTTGATTCTCATTCCAAACCATGCAACCGAAAACGAACCCATAATACCCAAAACCGACCATAATAAAATGTTTAACACTTTTAATATTGGGGTCTGATTTAGATAAAAGAAATAGTAAAAAATACAAACGGCAATAAAACATTCTAAAATAAATAAAAGTTTTGCCTGTTGTTTCATATATGTTTTACAAGTTTCATAGATTGTTTCGGCAACACTTAGCATAGATTTATGTGTAGGCATTTTTTTAATGCGAACAAACTCATAAACACCAAAGATCATACCGAAAACACAAACAATCATACCAGCAAGCAAAATATGTGAGCCGGTAACGGAAAGTCCGAAAATATTAAACATAACATCAAGTGAGGGAATGTTTAAATCTATTTCAGAAGCATAGGCATCTTGAAATATAAATAAAGAAAATAAAGCAAGCAAGCTGGCTTTACAAAGCTTATTGAATTTTAACATAATATACCTCTTTATAAAAAATTGTTGCACCTATATCCGGATTTTATCAATCCGGATATAAACATTATGAGGACATATTAAACCTTGATTTATAAAAAATAGGTTAAGTTTTTTATTTATATTAAATTAAATGGCAGGTTCGACACTTACTTTTTGCATTTCCAGATATGTTTTACCATCAACATCTTTAAGTGAAGTATCAGCACCATTTTCAATAAGCAACTCAACAACGGCATCATTATTGCTGGCATAAGCATAAAACAATGCCGTTCTACCATTTTTATCAGTTGCATTTAAATCAGCTTTTGCCTCTATAAGCATTTTCACAATATCTAAATTCCACACATTAGTAACCGCATTCATCAATGGGGTGCCTAAAGAACTTACCAAATTGACATCTGCTCCATTATCAATTAATAACTTTGTCATTTCAATAGCTCTTGTCATTTCATGAAACAAATTCTTTTTAAGCTCTTCCTGAATTGTTGGTTCATCAGTGTTAAGTCCCATAGTTTTCATCATCATAATCTGAAGTTGTAACTCATTGGCTTTTGAAGTGGCAATATTTAAGGGTATCATACCGTTTTTGGCCGGCATATTAACATCAGCACCAAATTCAATGGCTTTTTTTGCAACATCTAAATCAGGATTGCGAGCCAAAAGGTAATATAAAGGAGGATTTCCGTTAGCATCTTTTTGGTTAAAATCAAAACCTTCGTTTTTTAGTTTTTCAAGAAAAGCCACATCTGCAGAGGCCATCTGTTCTTCCATACCGGTATTGGAAAACTCGGTTGTAACAACAGTTGCTGTTTCTTCTTGTATTTGAGCATTTGCATTAAAAGAATTAAAAACAAGTGCGATAACCAATAAAACGGATTTTAACATAATTTTCTCCTTATAAATATTTATTTCAGCATAAACAATTTTATAAAATTTTCAAGAGCTAAAATAATTATTGACAATAAAAACAAAAATTGATATAAATAGACATAATTTTAATTTTTATGCATATGAAAAAAAATATTCTTCTTTTCTGCTATAGCTTGACGAAGTAGTTCATATCCGGCAATTCTGGCCGGTAACTCCCATTTTTTAAAAGCTTCCATCTTGCCTATTTCCTCTCTATCACTATGATATTGAGGAACTTTTTCCATAATTAAATCAAAACCGATTAGCACATAGTCTTTAAACTCATTTTGATAATTCTTATAAAAAGTTGTTTTTCCGGCACTGGGGATACCGAGCATATGAATCAGTTTCGGTTTGTCTGAAGATGGTGCCTCATTTAAAACTTTTTCTATAATCGGATTAAAATATTGCTGATAAGTATATTGTTCATCATCATAAGTGTAAGGGACAACTTCATCAATACCGGAAATAATGGAACGAATGGAGTTTGTATAAGTATCATTTTGTTTTGCTTCTGCTGACAAATTATTTTTAATACCGATGGTTTCACATAAAAGTGCAATATCTTCTTTCATTTCACCTGATAAAAACACAGATTTATCAGCTACTTCTTGATACAAAGAATCAGCATCAAAATGACGTTTTGTTATTATTTCCAAGGCTTTTCGGTCACGTTCTTTAATGCGTTCTTTATATTGATATGCCTCTTTTTGACGTAGAATTTTATTTTTATTAATATTCTTTTTTGTTGTGTATAACTTTGTGAACAAAATATATCTTGGCTTGCGAATCACTAAAAGGTTAATTAATAGTTAATATAAATTTAACATAAGGTAAACAAGATGAATTTTGAAAATGAATATGTAACCTCTCAGACCGATGATATTTTAATTTCGGCTTGTCAGGCTTATTTAGAAGATGAAGATGACAATGCTTGTTCATATTATTTGCGCATTGAAAATAATTCTGACGATAAAATACAAATTTTGGGAAAAGATTTTAACATCACCGATGACAAAGGAAATTCGTATCTCGAAAACGGTCTGGGCTTTAAAGGTGAAATTCCCGAGCTTGAGCCGGGGGAATATTTTGAGTTCTCCGATAGTGCTCCCATCAATTCGGCTTTTGCGGTTTTGTATGGCACTTGTCGGATTGTTTTACAAGGTTGTAATCAAATAAAAGATATAAAAATTCCGGCTGTCAGCTTAATTGGTAATATGCGAGTCAACACAGCTTTAAATTAGAAAAATAAATAATTTACTGTTTTTATATATTTAAAGTTTAGGAAACATTTTGGTCTGTCTTAGGGCTTCACCGATTACCATAACCGCAGAAACAGCCACATTAATTGAACGGGCATTTTCGTTCATCGGAATAATTAATCTGGCATCAACCGTTTTATGCACACTCTCGGGAACTCCGGCACTTTCTCTGCCCATAAGGATAATGTCATTTTCCTTAAATTCAAACTCGGTGTATGGCATATCAGCCTTGGTTGTAAGCAAAACAAGTCGACCGTATTTTTCTTTATTTTCAGCCCGATATGATAAAAAATCTTCCCATGAATTATGTCTTTTATAATCAGCTTTTTCAATATAATCCATACCGGCACGGCGCATGGATTTTTCATTAAAGATAAAACCGCACGGTTCAATTATATCTAAAGGAACACCTAAACAAGCACCCAAACGCAAAAGTGTTCCGGTGTTTTGGGGTATATCGGGCTGAAAAAGTGCAATTCGCATTATTGCTGTCCGTTTTTGCGAGCTATATACATTGCGCCGAAATCTATCGGGGCAATCATAAATGGAGGTAAACCGCCTTCAACCAAACATTGAGTTATAATGTTTCTTGCAAACGGGAACAAGAGTCTTGGAACTTCAACCACGCAAATAGGTTCAATATGCTCGGACGGAACATTGATGCTTACTAATGCGGCATAAGAAAGTTCTAAAACAAAAAGTTTTCTGCCATTTAAATCGCTATTTAAATTCAGCTTTAAGGTAATATTGTAATCATCGTCAATTTTTTTAGACTCAATTGCAACATCAATTTTTAATTCAGGCTGTTTTATAAGTTCTTTAAAAATTTCCGGTGCAAATGGAATTTCTAAAGATAAATCTTTAATATATTGACTTTTAATCAAAAGTTGGGGTTGGTTTTTTGCTGTATTTTCACTCATATTTTTTCTTTCCAAAAGTTATTTCATAAAAATCTGTCCTAAAATATATACCAAATATTCCCGTTCGTCAAATATTATAGTTGATAATATCACAAAATAGGTTATATTAGGGTAAGTTTTTTTGTAATTTGTGAGGGATAAATGTCTCAATATGCGGATATAATTTTTTTGATTGTGGTTGTCGGTTTTGTTTTTTACAGACTTTATACCGTGCTTGGCACAGAATCGGAAAAAGAAAAAAAGGTTATTTTAATTTCAAAAGATGATTTGAAAAACGGTAAGGTTGATTTACCTAAAGAAATAACCGATAAATTGAAAGTATTTGCTGGTATGGCGGAAAAAGAGCAAAGTGAAGTTTGCAAAACTTTGTGTCAGATTCCTGATTTTAATCAAGATGATTTTTGTCGCCGTGTGGCAAAAGTGTTTGAAATGGTGTTAAATGCATTTGCCTGTCAAGATGAAAAAACCCTGAAAATGCTTACCGGTAAGAAACTTTTTAACAAATTTAAACAAATTATGGATTTAAGAAAAGAAGATGGTCTTTGTGCCGAAACTGATTTGATTAAAATTGAAGATATTGTTATCGAAAAAGCTGATATTAAATCTGACGGCATTGCGAATATTGTGGTTAAGTTTGTTACCGAACAAATCAATTTGTTAAAAAATGCAGCCGGAGAAATTGTTGAGGGTGATGAGAATTTTGTGCAAAAAATCACCGATATTTGGACTTTTGAAAAAGATATAAATTCTCCTTCAAAAATATGGCTCTTGGTATCAACAAAGAAAAATTAGATGAAACGAATCGGACTTTTTTTTATAGTATTATTTCTGGTTTCGTGTGTTGCAAAACAGCACACAAAGCCCTATGTTATGGTTGATGGCTCAAGTTCTGTTGAGCTTGAAAAAGCAAATTTTACGGTTTTGAAAAATTTTTTATATGATGAGCTTGATGAAGCGATACCGACATTTAAAAAAACTTGTGAAGCAATAAAAGAAAACACTGATGTTTTATCGGAGGCTCAAATAAATATAAATGCAGAGCAATATATTAAGATATGTGAAAAGTTTGAAAGCGAGAAAATTGAATTATCTTCTGATATGCGTCAATTTTTAATTGAAAATTTTGACCCTTATTTAGTTAAACAACATCAGACATCACAAGGAAAATTTACCTCATATTATGAGGCTGAATTACAAGCTTCAAAAACTCGCCATGACCAATATATTTATCCTATTTACAATCGCCCTGATGATTTAATAGAAATAAACCTGACTGACTTTGATAAAACACTTCCTAATAAACGAATTTTAGGCAGGCTTAAAGGGTCAAAACTTATTCCTTATTATACCAGATCCGAAATTGAAAATAATGGACTTAATGCGCCGATAATTTTATGGGGAAATGATGCTGTTGACATTTATTTGATGCAAATTCAGGGATCGGCCGTTGCTCTTTTAGACGATGGAACAAGTGTGCGCATAAGATATGCCGACAATAATGGACATTCGTTTGTGGGGATAGGTTCGATACTGCTCAAAAAAGGTCTGTTAAAATCGGGGCAAGCTTCTATGGATAAAATCAGAGATTGGCTTAAACAAAATCCGGATATTGCCATGGTTAATATGTCGGAAAATCCCCGATATATTTTCCATAAAATATCCGATGCCGACGGCCCGATAGGGGCTCTTGGTGTTTCGTTAACTGCAGGAAGAAGTTTGGCGGTAGATAACACCTTTATACCGCTTGGAAGTTTGTTGTGGATTGAAACTGTCGGTCCTGATAATGAAAAAATCGAAAAGCTTGTCATAGCGCAAGATATCGGCGGAGCAATTAAAGGAGCTATCAGAGGTGATTATTTTTGGGGACATGGTGAACAAGCTCTTTTATCAGCCGGAAAAATGAACTCGAGCGGGCAATATTATATTTTGTTGCCGAAGTAAAACTAAGGTTTTTTAATGACAGATTCTGAAGATGAAAAATTTTGGTTTGAAATTGTAAAAGATGTAGTGAAAACACCATCTTCAAATGTGGTGTGTGAAGTAAAAAAGAAAAAAATCAACATAAGAAAATCCGAACAAACTGTACCGCTTACAATTTATGAACACAATTTGTCTTTAGGTACGACATCGGATATTGATGCAAATACTTTTAAAAGATTTAAGCGGGAAGAATATGGTGTTGAGGCTAAATTAGATTTGCACGGCTTTACCGAAGATAGGGCATATCCTGCGGTATTTAACTTTATTACATCTTCATATTTAGCAAAAAAAAGATGTGTGCTTATCATTACAGGTAAAGGTTCGTTTCACGAAAACGAAGATGTTTTTGTGCCCAAAGGAGTGTTAAAAGACAGAGTTCCGCAGTGGCTAAAAACAGATGAATTAAAACAATTGATATTAACTTATATCCACCCATCAGAAAAGCTTGGAGGAAGTGGCTCTTTGTATATATTGTTGCGCCGCAACCGTTCTTAATTTAAACCTTATAAGGTATTTTTGAATATATAAAATTGCTGATGCAATTCGGTAACATTGCTCCAAACCAAGCTGCAAAGCGCATAGGCCACGGAAATGTGATTAATCCGACATTTTTTTGAATGCGTTTTGCTATAATTTCAGCAGCATTATCGGCTTCCATAAAAAACGGCATCGGGCAAGTGTTTTTATCGGTTATGCGAGAACGAACGAATCCGGGGCAGATAACATTTACCTGAATGTTTTCTTTTGCCACACGCAATCTTAAAGCTTCACCATAGGCCTTAACACAAGCTTTGCTTGCACTGTATGACGGACACCCTGCCAATCCATGATATCCGGCAATAGATGCCGTAATTGCTACGATTTTCGGCTCGGTGCTATCCATATTTTGATATATATTTATAGCCGGAGTTATGGTGTTTAACACACCGAATATATTGATATTAAAGGTGTTATAAATATTTTCCGAGGTTTCTTCACCGGTTGAAACACCCGCATTGGCAAACACTAAATGAAGTCTGGCTTTTTTGTTGCAATCCATAATCCAATTAGAAACTTTTTCTCTATCGGTAACATCGAGAATCGTGGAAAAAACTTTTGTGCCGAATTTTTCACATTCATTGGTGATTCTTTCCAAACGCTCTTTGTTCCTGCCGCATAAAAACAGATTTTGAGCCCCGTTTTTTGCATAATAAAGTGCCAAAGCTTCTCCGATACCCGATGATGCTCCGGTAATTAAAATATTTTTGATGGTATTCATAATTTTTTCCTAGTAAAATATTAAAAGATTTGCTTTACTATATATCATATTTTTTAAAATTAGGAGAAATATTTTGCAACTATCCAGTATGACAGGTTTTGCCCGCAGTCGAGGGGAGCTTATCTTTGAAAACAAAAAATATTCTTGGGTGTGGGAAATTAAAAGTGTAAATGCCAAAGGTTTTGATATTAAATTAAGAATCCCTTTGTGGCTTGAAGATATCAGCGAAGATATAAAATCGGTTTGTTCAAAAAATTTTGCAAGAGGAACTTTTAATGTTTGTCTTGATATAAACGGTGAGTTTTCTTCCCCTGATGTGCAAATAAATACTGAATTATTGGGTGTTTTAACCGATAAAATTAAACAAATTTATATTGCCGAGCCTGAGCTTTTTACCAAGCCGTCACCGGCAGATTTGTTAAAAATAAACGGTGTTTTAAAAATCAGTGAAAATACACCGAGTGAAGAAGAATTTGAAACTTTTAAAAAACAATTACTTGAAAGTATATTCGAGGCGGTAACAAACTTAAAACAAGACCGGATAAAAGAAGGTGGAAAAATTGCTGAAGTATTAAGTAATATTTTGGAAAGCATAAAACAGACAGTTGAGGCGGTTGATAAAATCGTTGCTCAAAATCCGCAAAAGATAAAAGAAAAATTTTTATCTCAGGTAACAAAATTGTTGGAAGATAATACGGTTTCACCGGAGCGAATCGAACAAGAAATTGTACTTTTGGTTATGAAAGCAGATGTGCAAGAGGAAATTGATCGTTTGTATGCTCATATCAAAACGGCGCATGAGTTGTTAAAAAGTGCCGAGCCGGTGGGCAGAAGGCTTGACTTTTTATGCCAAGAATTAAATCGGGAAGCCAACACATTATGCTCAAAATCTTGTGATATTGAGCAAACAAAATATGGTATGCAATTAAAAGCTCTGATTGAGCAATTTAGAGAACAAGTACAAAATATGGAGTAAAAAATATGTCAGATATTGTTGATATTTTAAGAAAAACCAGAAAAGGCGCAATGTTTATTATTGAAGCACCATCGGGAACGGGTAAAAGTACAATTGTAAAAGAACTTTTAAAACAAGATTCAAATTTGAAATTTTCGGTTTCGGTTACTACCAGAAAACCCAGAGAAGGTGAAAAAGAAGGTGTGGATTATTACTATATCACCGATGAAAAATATAATGAACTTTTGGCGCAAGATGCTTTTTATGAATGTGTAAATTCGCAATATGGTTCTCGTTACGGCACATTGCGTTCGGAAGTCGACAGTTTTATCAACATAGGACAAGATGTAATTTTTGATATGGATTGGATTGGTGCCGATCAAATGCGTAAAAAAGCTCCCGATGATGTTGTTACCATATATTTATTACCGCCGTCGGTTAAAGAAGTTCGTCGCCGTTTGGAAGACATAAAAACCGACTCTAAAGAAACAATTGAAAAACGTATGAGTTTAATTGCCGAAAAACTTAAACATTATAATGAATTTGACTATGTTATAGTAAATGCCAATGTTGATGAAACCGTTCGCAAGGTGCAAAGAGTGATATCCGGCGAAAGAATGAAAAGAGTTCGTCAAAACGGATTACCCTCATTTGTTGAAAATTTGTTAAAAGAGGCTAATTCTGATTAAAAATAGAAAAAATCGGAGGTTTAAATGGCAAAAATTTTTCAATCAATAACCGAAATGGTAGGAAACACGCCACTTGTCAAACTGAATAATTTGGCAAAAAAGCACAAAGTTAAGGCCAATATTTTAGGTAAGTGCGAATTTTTTAATCCGGCTTTTTCGGTTAAAGACAGAGTAGCTCTTAATATGCTCGAAAAAGTGCCTTTTACCAAAATAACCCCTGATACGGTTTTTGTTGAAGCAACATCGGGAAATACGGGTGTTGGCTTAGCGGCAATGTGTGCGGCAAAGGGATATAAGCTCGTTATAATTATGCCTGAAAATATGTCGGTTGAACGCATAAAACTGATGCGTCATTTTGGGGCTGAAGTTATATTAACCCCCAAAGAAGACGGTATGCAGGGTGCAGTGCAAAAAGCTCAAATGCTTTCTGAAAAAAACAAAAATGTAATTATGCTCAAACAATTTGAAAATCCGGCAAACCCTCAAATTCATACCTTATCAACCGCAGTTGAACTATTGGAGCAAACTGGTACAAATATAGATGCTTTGGTGTGTGGAGTCGGAACCTCCGGCACCATAACCGGAATTACAAAAGCCTTAAAAACTTGTTTGCCCGATTTGTATGTGGTAGCGGTTGAACCTAAAGAAAGCCAAGTCTTACAAGGACAGGAAGCTTGCGCTCATAAAATTGCCGGAATCGGAGCAAACTTTATTCCGCCGTTTTTTGAAGACAATCTGGTAGATGAAATTTTGCCGATTGCATCTGATGATGCAATAAATATGGCAAAAGAAGTGGCTCAAACCGAAGGTTTAGGTATTGGTATTTCGGCAGGTGCGGCGGTTAAAGCCGCATTAGAAATTGCAAAAAGGCCTCAAATGATGAAAAAAAATATTGTGGTTATTTTACCTGATGCAATTGAGAGATATTTATCTTTGAGTTATTTTGATGTTAAATAAACAAAATTTTATTGAAAGAAACTTATGAATCCGAACTCAATTTTAGGTCGTTATTTATCAAAACAAATCGTGGTTACCTTTTTGTTGGTTTTATCGACAATTATGGGTATTATAATGATGTTTGATGCGGTGGAAGCTTTGCGCCGAATTTCGGGGCGTGAAGATGTCGGTATGAGTTATGTTGTCGAATATGTTATTACCCGTTTACCACAAACCATTGACAGAGTTTTGCCGTTTATTATGATGGTTGCGGCGATGATTACTTTTTGGAAAGTCAGTAAGAGCAACGAATATGTCATCATTCGTTCATCGGGTGTTTCGGTATGGGGATTCTTAATGCCGGTATTGTCGTCGGTTTTTGTTGTCGGAGTGATAAATGTGGCGCTTATTAATCCTATTTCATCAAAAATGTATGAAATGCACGAAACGATAAAATATCGTTTTGTAACCAGAAATCCGGAAGCTATGCTTTTTTCAAGTAAAGGTTTGTGGATTAGGGAAGCAATATCTGAGGATAAAATTTTGGTCTTAAAAGCTAAATCATTAAGACAGGAAGAAGATAAAGTTCTTTCCATGCAAGATGTTATTATATTGGAAATGGACAGACAATCGCAAATTGTAAAAAGAGTTGAGGCACTGTTGGGTGAACTTAAAGACAATAAACTCAATTTGAGAGGTGTTAAAGTTTTTGAAAGCGGTAAAGAAACCAAAACAATGTCACAAACGGAATATGATACAGGAATCAATATTGAGCGCATAAAAGAAAACTTTATTGACCCCGATGCTATTTCGGTTTGGGAATTGCCAGATACTATCAAATTTTATGAAAACTCCGGATTTGCGGCTGATAGACATAAAATGAGATATTTATCCTTGCTCTCTTCACCTTTTTTGTTGGTAGCTATGGTGTTAATATCTGCGTTATTTGCATTAAAAACGAATATGCGTCAAGGTGGAGTTATGTTTTTGATTATTGCAGGAATTACAACCGGATTTGTGATATATTTTTTATCGCAGCTCATATATGCGTTTGGTATTAACGGGTATATTCCGATTTGGTTTGCTGTTTGGTCTCCTACACTTGTTGTTACCCTACTGGGTATCAGCGCTATAATACATAAAGAAGAAGTATAATATTTGATATATATAATGTTGTACATATATTTTAATAAATAATATAAAAAGTTACTTGCAAAAAAATAAGTAATGTTTATAATACCTGACTGTGAGAAAGTATTTAATTTAAATGCAAGGAAAAGCATATGTTTAAAATTATAAAGTTTATTACTTTTATGTTTTTATATTTGTTAATTCCACCTTGTTTTGCTGAGTCTTATTTGGTTGTTGAAAACACAGGTATTATGAATTTAGGTAAGATTGTTTTATCTCAAAAAGAATCTTCGGTAAAACTTGATACTACTGGTAATATAGAATTGACGGGTGCTTTTGTTCAGGGTACACATATTAAAAATGCCGGTGTTTTAAGTTTTATATACAATTTTGATAATGAAAATACACCAAAAGTTGTGATGATTAATGAAGAAATAATGCCTACAACTACTATTGAAGGTGATGGTTGTACAATTAAATTTTCAAATTTTATAGTTAATAAAACATCTGTTGTTTTAACACCTGATAACCCTTCCGGAAATATAAATATCGGGGCAACAGTTGAAGTTTCCGGTTTTTGTAAAACAGATACATATAAAGGAAGTATAAATATTCCGTATAATTTAGCAGATGAAACAGGGGTAGTGTTAATTGATGATACACCTGATGCTACTTTACAAGTTATGGTTGAAACTGATAATCCCATAGAAGTTTCTGTTACCGAAAATATGAATTTTGGTACTATAATTTCTCCGACAACAGCCGGTACTGTAGTGTTATCTCCGGACGGTAAAGTTACTTTAGATAATGTAACACTGCTTTCAAATAGTGGTGCAACTGCGGGACAAGCTGTTATAAGTGCGGTTGCCGGACGTTCAATTCAAGTAAGTGTTTCTACTGAAAATTTAACAATTAAAACATCTGATAATGAAAATTCCATGACAGTCAGTAAATTTACTTTTTCACCGACTTCTCCGTTTAATATGCCAAGCGGAAGCGGAATGGTTGATCAAGTTCTTGGTGTTGGTGCAACTTTAAATGTAGAAGCTAATCAACCTGCCGGAAATTATACAGGAAGTTTTACAGTTAATTTAACTTATGAATAATATAATTTTAGAGGAGTATGAAATGTTTAAAAAATTTTGTCTTTATACATTACTTGCCTGCTTAGTTGTTTCTAAAACTTATGCAGGTTTTACAATTTTTCCGATGGCTGTTGATTTTGAGGAAAACTCTCGTAAAAGATCGCAGACACTTAACATTATGAATAGTTCAAATGAACTTCAAACATATAGAGTGAACTTGGTTCAATATAAACAAAATGAACAAGGTAAGTTTGAAGAAGTTGAAAGTATGCCAAATTCAGCTAAAGATTTTTTAGTGTTTTCACCAAAACAGTTTACTCTAAAACCAGGTAAAACACAAGCAATCAGAGTTGCAAGAAAAGGTTTGGGTAATATGGCAGACGGTGAAAGTGTTACTCACTTGGTTGTTCGTGAAGTTGAAATGCCAAGGGTTAAAAAAGCAACCGAGGAAGGTGAAGAAGATACTTTGTCTGTATCAGTTAAGGTTTTGCAAGCAATCGGTATTCCGGTTACTATCTTAAAAGGTAAAGATTTATATGCAAAAACCGAAGTTGAAAGCGCAAAAATTAAAGATGGTAAAGTTGAAGTTGTATTAAATCGTTTAGGTAACATTTCTTCTCGTGTTAAACTTATCGTAAAAGATGAGAAAGGAACTGAAATCGGCAGAACAGACAACGTTAGAATTTATTTGCCGAACACAAAGCGTACAGTTTCGGTTTCTTTGAAAAAAGATGTTACAACAAAACCTACAACTTTGGTATTAGAAGATGGACTTACAGGAAAAGAAATTTTGCAAACAAGTATCAGTAAGTAGTATATCTAAATTAGGACTGTTTGCACTGCTTATGATTTTATCTGAAACAGTGCAAGCGGAAGATACAAAAGAAATATCTTCCGAAGTTGCAAAAGTTGAACATAATCAAAATTCAGAAAAAATACAATCTTTAGATGAAGAAAATCATAATTCTAAAGATGTTTACGATGGGCTTTCTTTAGAAGAAAAAAATGAAGAGACTGTTTCAGGCGAAGAATTATCCGATGAGAAAGAGAACGAGGATGAAAATTATCGTCCGGAGGATACAGATCTTATTTTAGAAACTGTTGTTCAAGGTTATTTGGCTGATGATTATGTTTATGCCTATAATGCGGATAATAAAGTTTATATTCCTTTAACACAACTTGCATCAATTATAGGTCTTGATTATCAAAATGAGAATAATATTGTAAAAATAAACTATATCAACGCGAAACAATTTGTTTTTAATATTGATTTGAATAATTTTACTGCTCAAAAGGGCGATATAAAAATTGATATGGCTGAATCTGATTATAAATATTTAGATGATACCATGTTCTTTAGTTCAACTTTTTTAGAGCGTTTTTTGGCGATAGAACTGAAAATTGATTTTTATGATATGACTCTTAACATTGACCGAGATACCGAGTTTCCGACATTAGTTAAGTTAAATGCTGATAAGCGACGCAAAAATAAAGGTCTTTATACTATGCAAGACAATAGTTTCAAAGACTATGAAATGGATGAAAGACTAATCGGTACACCTGTTTTAGATGTTCAACTGGGTGCAGGTATACAATATTCGGAAAGTACGGGAGATTATACTGATAGCAGTTCGTTTGCTCTTAATTTTTCGACTATTGCTGCCGGTCTTGATGTTATAAGTTATATTTCAGGTAACTCATCTAATGATCACAAACCGACATTTAGAATTTCGGCAGGAAGAACGCTTTTGAACGATCCGCCGAACGCAATAAATTTGAAAAAATTTGAAATCGGTGATATCAACGGTATTAGTGATTCATATTTTTCAAGCGCCAGTTATGGTCGTGGTATTACGGCATCAAGTTTTAAAAATTTGGTGATGAGTGCTAACAAGACAATTAATATTACAGGTCCTCTGGTTGAGGGTTGGGAAGTTGAATTATATTGGAATAATCAACTTATCGGATATAAGCAAAACGGTGAGGCCGGACAATATAATTTTGCTAACATTCCGGTTTCTTACGGTTTGAATACATTTAAACTTGTTTTCTATGGTCCGTATGGTGAAGTCAGAACAGAAGAAAAAAGATATTATGCCGGTACCAGTCCGGTTAAAAAAGGTGAAATCGGTTATAATATTGCCGCTTATCAGCCTTGGAGATATTTGGTTGAAACCTATGAAACTAATAAGTATGAAGGTAAAGATATTCTGGTTTTAGATTCTAATTTTTACTATGGTTTAACCGATAATTTAACCTTAATGGCAGGTGTAACACAAACTCCAGATGAAGAAACTAAAACTGAAACGCAATATTTTTCGATGACCGGTTTTCAGTATGCTATTAAAGGAAGCTCCATTCAGTATAATTTGGAACGCAATTTTGATACTGGAAAAATAGGACATCATGCAGAATGGCAGGGTGATATTTATATAGGTACATTATATGCATCTTATGATGAGTATAATGAATTACATTCTCCGGTATCATATTATGGTAATGAATATTTGAAAAATAAAACAGAGTTTCGTTTCAATGGAACATTTCCTTTTGCTTTACCGTTTTATGTCAGTTATCGTACAGGTAAAAAAGAAAATAATGAAGTACCTTATGAAGATATTGTAGGAAGAATCTCAAAAAATATTTCAAGAGGTTGGTATGTTTCCATTGAAGATACATATGACGCCATAAATTATGAAAACGAAATTAAACCTATAGTATATAATTATTGGGGTAAGTTTTCTTTGGAAAATATGTTAACTTATAGAACGAATCCGAATCCTGATGCTTTGGAATTTTCAAGTAAATTGACATGGCGTGATGATAGATATACTTATTGGACCGCTTCATACAGGCGAGATTTGGAAACCGACCGTGACTATTATTCGGTATCGGGCTCCAGAATTTTCCCGTTCGGAGGTTTGTCGTTAACCTTACAATATGACAGTGATAAAAATGCTTCAGCATATGTATCATATAATATAAGCTTTGCAAAAGAACCTGATGGAGCCAGAATTTTAACTTCTAATAATTCGCAATTTAGCAGTTCTGGATCTATTTTTGTCAGAGCTCATGATGAACATGGTACACCGCTTGAAGGTGTAGGTTTAAAAGCTAATAATTTGGTTTATGATATTTATACTGATGCAAAAGGTACAGCATTGTTAACAGACTTATTATCATATGAAAGAACAATTTTAACGGTTGATATAGAATCGGTTGATGATGTTTCATTAAAACCGGTTGAAGAAACTAAAAAAGTTGTTTTAAGACCCGGAACAGTTAAAACTGTTGATATTTTATTTAAGCATTTTGGTAATATTGAAGGGTATCTTGCAAATCCTGAAGGTAAGCGTTTATACGGTTATGAAATTGCGGCAATTGATAGTGAAGGTAAAGAAGTATCAACTGTATATGCTGATTTAGAAGGATATTTTATTGTAACAGATGTACCATTTGGTACATATAATGTAGTAGTAAGAAAAGATGGTAAGATATTAACTCAGCTTGATGATATTTTAGTTGATGATATTGACATTTATGTTGATCAAATTTTCTATAATGAAGCAGGTATTGAAGAGGATTCTGACAATATTGTGTCAAAAGAATAAAATTAACCATGTTGAAAAAGCCTCGCAATGCGGGGCTTTTTTACATATGTTGTAATATTGATAATATTGTTTTTGATATTATATATTTTGTGTTTTAATGTTTATTGGTGAATAATATGTCAAATTTAGGTAAAATATTTATTTATGAAAAAAAAACACAAGATATTGATAGATATAAAGAGCTTTTTGAAACAAGTGGTTTTTTTACATTTTCTACTGATAATTTATATTGGCTTACACAGTATACCAAAGAAATAAATCCTGATATTGTTATAATCAATTTACCATCTTTTATTAAGCTGAATAATGATACATTTACTGAACTTGAGGAGTTGTTATGTTATGCAAAAAGTTGTCCTGAAGTTTATATAAATTATAAACTTCCGCAAGAACATAAATCACAAATTCATCAATGGAATTTTGAATCTGAAAATTTAAATTATGAGCAAATTTTTAAAATATTAAAACACTATAATAAATTAAATTAAAGTGTTATCCATACACCTCAAAGATGACTAAATATCCACAAAGAAGACTCGTATAAATTGCAAAAAAAAAAAAACGGTTTATGATGAGCTCAAAATATATTATACGGAGTTAGTTGATGAGAAAAGTTTGTGAGTTCGGTCGTTCGATGGTTGAAATGCTTGGAGTGTTAGCCATAATCGGAGTTTTATCGGTTGGTGGTATTGCTGGTTACTCCAAAGCGATGGAAAAGTACAAATTAAATAAATTTTCATCTGCTTTTACACAGTTATTAGCAAGTGTTATAGAACTTAATCCTCGTATTGAAAGTTCAATAAGTATATCAAATAGTGTAGATGCGAGTTTGTTAAATACATTAAATCTTGTTCCGGAAGGGATGAAATATAAAGCACCATATATATATGATAATTTTGAAAATCAAATGAAGTATTATTACGGGTATCATAATGCAGGCAGAACTTTGGAAAGTTATTTTAGTATTATTTTATCTGCTGATGGTAAAAAGATAAGTAGAGAAAAAACTCAAATATGTAATGTTATTTTAAACGTAGTTAAAGAAAATTCAGAAAATATTTTATATATTGATAAGAGAGAGCATGCTGAAGATTCGTACTCAAATTATGTTTTATGGGGCGACAGCGGATGTATCAATAACCGAAAATGTTTAAATAAAATGACATTAGACGATGTTGATAATGTGTGCTATTCTTGTTCAAGCGAAAAGAGATGTACTTTTATGGTCTATTTTAGTGTTAAAACCTTCAATGTTTCATCATAAAACTTCTCGCCTTCCCACATGGTCGGCAGGTCCGACAATACCTTCTTCTTCCATACGATCAATCAGTGCGGCCGCACGATTATATCCGATACGAAGCTTTCTTTGAATATAGCTGGTAGAAGCTTTTTTATCATTTCTGACAATATTAACCGCTTGCATATATAAATCATTGTCTGAACCTGCGCCCATTGAGGTGTTATCAAAAACCGAACCGCTGTCTTTGGTGTTTAATTCACCGGCAGTTACTTCTTCGATATATTCAGGATCTCGTTGATTTTTCAAAAAGTCAACCACTGCTTCAACCTCACTGTCTTTAACAAAACTTCCGTGAACACGCAAAGGTCTTAAACCCGCAGGCATATAGAGCATGTCACCCATACCCAAAAGTTGTTCAGCACCTTGTTCTCCTAAAATTGTGCGACTGTCTATTTTTGATGTAACCTGGAAACTGATGCGACTTGGAAAATTTGCCTTAATGGTACCGGTGATAACATCAACGGATGGTCTTTGTGTAGACATTATCAGGTGTAAACCTGCCGCACGAGCCATTTGAGCCAAGCGTTGAATAGCTGCTTCCACTTCTTTACCGGCTACAAGCATTAAGTCTGCCATTTCATCAACCACAATTACGATATAAGGAAGCTCAGTAGTATCAATTGCTTGTTGTTCATATATAGGCTTACCGGTTTCTGGGTCAAACCCGATTTGAATTGTTCTGGTAACGGTTTCACCGCTTTCACGCAACTCTCTTAATTTTTGATTATATCCGGTGATGTTGCGGACATTTAATTGCGCCATTTTTCTGTATCGGTCTTCCATTTCCCGAACTGCCCATTTTAGACCAATAACAGCTTTTGCTGGGTCGGTTATCACCGGTGTTAAAAGATGCGGAATACCGTTATACATCGAAAATTCAAGCATCTTCGGATCTATCATAATAAGTTTACATTCTTCAGGTTTCATTTTGTAAAGAAGTGATAAAATCATAGAGTTTACACCAACCGATTTTCCCGAACCGGTAGTACCGGCTACCAATAAGTGGGGCATTTTTGCTAAATCGGCATAAGTATTTCTGCCACCTATGTCTTTACCTAAAACAATATTTAAGGTGTTTTTTGTTTCCTTAAACTGTGGATCGGAAAGTAAGTCTTTAAGCCATACTGTTTCACGTTTTGTATTTGGCATTTCAATACCTATGGTGTTAGAACCGGGGACAACGGCAATACGCACCGAAACCGCCGACATTGAACGAGCAATATCATCGGCCAAACTGATAACTCGAGCGGTTTTTGTACCCGGAGCAGGCTCTAACTCATAAAGTGTAACCACCGGACCGGGGCGAACTTTTACAATTTTTCCGTTTACTCCGAACTCTTGTAAAACTTCTTCCAATTTTAAGGCAATGGCATCAAGCTCTTTTTGGCTTATTTCATTACCGCCTTTGTCTTTAGGTCGAGACAATAAGTTGATATCAGGATACATATATCCGTCAACAGGGGTTTTTTGTGCAGCCGATTTTCTGGTTGAGGTAACGGTTTTTGTGTCAGATTTTTTCTCTTGCAAAACTTGTTTGATTTTTGGCTCTTTTTTAACAATAATCTTCTTGCCTTTTTTGCCTTTTGCCAAATAAAACAGATACACAACCGCCCTTAAAAATATTGCAATTAAACTCCAAAACTTGCTTAAAACAAACTTAATCAGCATATACCATTTTTTCAAAGTTATACCTAAAACCAAATTAAGCGACATAAAACTGATAACAAACAAAACGCTTATCAATATTTCCGTACTGTAAGGAAAATTAAATTTTGCAATTTGAGATTGTAAAAATCCGGCAACCAATTGTGCCATCTTTCCACCCAAAGGGTAATTTGCTATTATTTGCGGGTATAATAAATTTATGGCTGATGAAAGCGAAAAAGCGCCACATAAAAATGCAAATAAGCGAATTTTAAATTCAAATATAGTATTATAACGTATAAGAGCATATCCCCATACAAAAAAACTTAAAGCAAAAACCGGTAAAGAAATACCAAAACCACATAAGACTAAATCTGCTAAAGAAGCTCCGAAAATTCCGAGAAAATTTGTCGGAATAAGATCGTTTTCTTGATTTAAACACGGATCTTTAGGATTGTAACCTATCAATGACATATACAAAACAACAACAGCAATAATTAATAAAATTCCGCTTGTTTTTTTTATCAGTGTAATAAAGTTATTTTCCTTTTTCTTACTTTTTTTTGCCATTTTATTTTCCTGATTGTTAAAGTTCAAAATTTCTCAATTTTTCTAAGCTGGTATAAACATCTTTATCAATACAGTAAGACGGATTGATATTGATATTTGTAACATTTGATGCTTCATAAACTTGATAATTCATAATACTGGGTATAGTTTTATCTTCTTGCCGAAGTTGATTATAAAGCTTGCTTATTTCCATAAATTGTTTATTTTTTTTCGGATAATTATATTGTGGACGACATAAGCTTAACACCTTACTTATGCCGCATGACATTAAGCCTTTGTTCATTAAATACATAACCAAATCAAAATTTTCTTTTTTATCATCCTCGCTTAATTTTATCGGAAAAAGTTTTTTGGTTTCTTCACGATTAATCATAAATGTCGAAAGGCAAATATTTACCTTATTTTTTCCATAGTTAAGTAAACTTATTTTAGGTTCAATTTTACAACATCCGATAGGTAATAAATTACATTCGTGGTCAGCAAATGCATAACTGGTATGACTTAAAATAAAATTATACCTTAGCATAAAAGCGTATTGACGAGAAATTTTGTCTTTTACCCAAAAATTTTCAGGCTCTAAAATGGCAACATAATCACCTGTTGCTTTTGAAATCGCATATCCGTATGATTCTAAAAAACCTTTATGAGTTTTATTTAAACACAATTTTACTCGTTTGTCTCGTTTTTTATAATGTTGCAAGAGAGCCGCTGTCGAATCGTCAGAAGCATCGTTTACGATAATCCATTCCAAATTCGGATAATCTTGATAGGCGAAAGATTTGCAAGCAGTTTCTAAAAAATGTTCGCAATTGTAAGCAACGGTAACTACGGATATTTTTTTGTATTCTTGCATCTTTTCTCGTTAAATAAGGTTATTAAATTCTGTGCCTGTTTTTTGATAAAAACTTGACTTTAAAGTAAAATACACCTAATTTCCCAATAAATGATTAAGAAAAAAGGTTTTTATTTATGAAATACGCATTTGTTTTTCCCGGACAGGGTTCTCAGTTTGTCGGTATGGGCAAAGAACTTGCCGATAATTTTAAATCTGCCAAAGAGGTTTTTGAAGAAGTTAATGAGGCTTTAGAGCAAGATTTATTCAAGATTATGACCGAGGGACCGGAAAGTGAATTGATGCTCACTGCCAATACTCAACCGGCTTTAATGGCTCATTCAATGGCAGTGGTTAAGGTTTTAGAAAAAGAATTTGGCATTAAGTTAAAAGATAAAGCAACCTTTGTTGCCGGACACTCTTTGGGGGAATATTCAGCCGCTTGTGCAAGTGGTGTTTTTTCGCTTTCCGATACGGCAAAGCTTTTAAGAATCCGTGGTGATGCAATGCAAAAAGCCGTGCCGGCAGGTGTCGGCGGTATGGCTGCCGTTTTGGGATTATCTTTTAAAGATGTTGATGCATTGGTTGAAGCTTGCACCGATGAGAATAACTTATGCGTTGCCGCAAATGATAATTCAGACGGACAAGTTGTATTATCGGGACATATGGCTGCTATTGATAAGGCTGTGGAAATTGCTTCTGAGTTTGGTGCCAAAAGATGTGTTAAATTGCCGGTAAGTGCTCCGTTTCACAGTCCGTTAATGGCTCCCGCATCAGAAGTTATGGCCAGAGCTTTTATGCAAGTTGACAGTAGCGATGCTCAAATACCGCTCATTGCCAATGTTTTAGCCGAGCCGATTACGGACAATAAAGAAATCATCAAAAACTTGATTGCACAGGTAACCGGAACAGTCAGGTGGCGGGAAACCGTTATGTTTATGCAAGAACAGGGCATTACCGATATGGTAGAGTTGGGTGCCGGAAAAGTTCTTTCAGGAATAGCCAAAAGAAGCGCTAAAGAAATTAATTCCGTTTCTGTTGGCACAACAGCCGATATTGAAGAATTGGCAAAAAATTTATAACTTTTAAAAAAGGAAAAAAACATGTTCAGATTAGATGGAAAAGTAGCTTTAATTACCGGTGCTGCCGGTGGTTTGGGTGATAAAATTGCTCGTACACTTCATGCACAAGGTGCAAAACTCGCATTAACCGACATGCGTATTGAACCTATGGAAAAGCTTAAAAATGAACTTGGTGATAATGTGGAATGCTTTGTTGCAAACCTTTCAAAACCCGAAGAAATTGCCGAGCTGATTAAAAATGTTGAAGAAAAATTCGGTCAGGTTGATATTTTGGTAAACAATGCCGGCTTAACTCGTGATAATTTGTTTATGCGTATGAGCGATGAAGATTGGCAACTTGTTTTAGATGTAAATCTTTCAGCCGGTTTCAAACTTGCAAAAGCATGTATCAGAGGTATGATGAAAAGAAGATATGGACGTATCATTGGTATTGCCTCGGTTGTCGGTGTTATGGGTAATGCGGGTCAAGCAAATTATTCCGCATCTAAAGCCGGTATGATTGCTATGAACAAATGCTTGGCTCAAGAAGTCGGCTCTCGTGGAATTACCGTAAACTCGGTTGCCCCCGGATTTATCAGAACAGCTATGACAGATGTTTTACCTGATGATGTAAAAGCAGCACTTTTAAATAAAATTCCGGAAGGTAAACTCGGTGAAGCTCAAGATATTGCTAATGCGGTTGCTTTCTTAGCATCTGATGAAGCTCAATATATCACCGGTCAAACCTTGCATGTAAATGGCGGTATGGCGATGATTTAAGCTCTATGGCTTTAAAATATAAAACTCCTCCTTGTAGCAAAACAAGGAGGGGTTTATTGTGTTAACAAATGGAATATTAATTTCAGATTCTATTATCTTGTTGTAACAAAATGTAACATCTTTTTAAAAGCTATTTGATGAAAAATATGTTATAAAGACCTAAATTTTTTGTAAATCATTCAAGGAAAAAATATGACTAATACAATTAAAGTTGCCGTTATTGGTGCGGGTGTGATGGGAAAAAATCACCTAAAAACCTATAAATCTCTTCAGAATGTTGAATTGGTTGGTGTTTATGATATTTTTCCCGATGCTGCCAAATCTGCTGCTGAAATGTTTAATATAAAAGCCTTTTCTTCACTGGATGAAGTTGCGCTAAATGTTGATGCTGTTAGCGTTGTAACAACATCGGTTACACATGCTGATGTTGGAGAATTTTTCTTATCAAGAGGTATTCATTGTTTAATTGAAAAACCTCTTGCAACCACAGAAGCTGAATGTAACCGTTTGATGAATGCGGCTAAAGAAAACAACGTAACATTGTTAGTCGGACATATTGAACGTTTTAATCCTGCTGTTGAACAAATGTCGAAAATATTATCAGACACATCAAAAATTCGTTCATTGACAGCACAACGTATGTCTGCTGCCAGTGGTCGTATTACTGATGTTGATGTTTCAATGGATTTGATGATACATGATGTGGAAGTTATTCAATCACTCGTAAAATCTGAAGTTGTAAATATTCAAGCTTGTTCAGTAAAAACAGCTGATAAACCTGAAGGAAAAGATTATATAAGTGCTATTTTAGAATTTGAAAATGGGGCAACTGCAAATTTAACTGCAAGCAGAATTACCCAAGCACGTGTACGTACTTTGACTGTAACAACGGATACGAACTATATTGATATGGATTTTATAAATCAAAGTATAAATGTTCATTCGCAAGGTCGTATGCCTTATGTTAATCAAGAGAGTATACCCGATTGGATGAATTATGGTTTAAAAGGCAGTGTTGAACAATTGTTTATTCCTACAAACCAACCGTTAGCTGCAGAACTTAATCACTTTTTAGATTGTGTAAGAGGAAAAACAACTCCCAGAATCAGTGGTGAAAATGCACTAAAAGCATTAAGAGTTATTTGGGAAATTCAACGTAAATTAGGGTTTATTAAAAATGAAAATAAGTCTTTTTTAAGTGTTGCTGCCGAATAAAAGATTAGTTTATTAAAAAATGCCGTATTTTTACGGCATTTTATTTTTTGAGTTAAATAAAATTATTTTCTTTATCTCATAAGGAATTTTTTTGTTTTTATAGTATTTGTTTTCTTTTATGTATTCTTTCCAAATTTTGGTGTTATACTCAATAAAATCAAGTTGTTCCGGCAAAAACCAAAGTTTGTTATTAAAATGTTTTATTTGACATTTATTCAAAGTTGCTGATTTAAAATTGGTATTTTGAACTTTTGTAATTAAGTTAAAAATTTTATCTGCTTGAGGTGTATAATCTGTATGGCCTACTAATTTTAATAATTTTCCGACAATGCGATATTTAAGTTCAGCATCCAGACTCAAAAAATCAGTTAAATTACATTCAAAAGCCATATTATAAAAATTTTTAAATTTATTATTGATTATGTCACTTACTTCATCATCAATATATTTTTTTGAAGATTGAAGTCTTGACATAGTTTGTACAATTTTTAGTGCACTAATACCTGTTTGTTGCTCAAATTTAGGTAAAAATTGCCTTATTTTAACTCTTAAAAGATCTGTACAGTAGTTACTTTCATCTTCAATCCAATTGATATTTTTTTCAATTAAATAATTTTTCATAATTTTAGGATTTATGTTTAATAAAGGGCGAGCTATTATAAAATTAGGAGTATGTAAAACTTCATTCATCCCACATAATCCGTCAAGACCACTGCCTCTCTCAAGACGCATAAAAAAGGTTTCTGCCTGATCATATAAGTGATGTGCTGTCATTAAAATTTTGACATTATTTTTCTTGCACCACTGTCCGATAAGATTATATCTGGCTTTTCGAGCAGCTTCTTCAATTCCGGTTAAAGGTTTTTGCCCTTGCCAATGTAAAATATGATGTTCTATATCATACTTCTTCATGAGTTGTGCTACATATTCCGCCTCATTTTGTGCACTTTCTCTTAAATGATGATTAACGGTTAAAGCAATAATTTTGTATCCGAGAGGTTTTAGTTCTTGATTAGCCATTAGTACCAAAGCAAGAGAATCGCTTCCGCCGGAAACTCCTATACAAATTGATTTTTCAGTTATGTTATGTTTTTTTAAAAAATCCTCAAACATTCACTATTCACAACCCATTTTTTTAGCCTCGTCTTTGGCTTTAGCTTTTATACTGTCTGGTGCATTTTTAAATTCTGTATGTAGGTTAATAAAAGCAAGACAGGCTTCATTTTTTTTACCTATTTGAGCCATTGACAGTCCTAGCTTTAACAAACAGTCAGCTCCTTTACTGCCTGATTTATAGTCATTATAACCTTTGGCGAAAGCTACAGCAGCTTGTTCGAATTGTTTGTCTTTATAATAAACTTCACCAAGCCAATACTGAGCATTACCGGCTAAGTTATGATTTTTGTGATTTTCTAAAATAAAATTGAAATAACTTTTTGATTTTTGAGAATCTCCGGATTTAAGAGCTTCTAAAGCTGTTGTATATAGTTGTTCAACGCTTTGGCCTTTTTCCGGTTGCAAATTTTGTAATTCATCAGTTGTAATATTTTCTCCGGTGATAGATTTTGGAGCTCCGTTTGCGATAGCAACATCAAATTTTTGAGGTGTTTGTACAGATGCTTGGCCGGCAGGGATAGATTTACCTTCCAAAAGTCGAAAACGTATATCCATGTCTTTATTTATAGTGTTTATTTTTTCTTCTAATCCTTTTATTTTATATTCAAATTCTTCAATTTTTCCATTAAGATTTCTGATAATTTCATCATATTCTCCGATTTTAACTTCTGCTCTTGCCGGATTAGATTCATACACTGATGAATCTAGTTTTTCGCGATATACTTTTTTTTGCAAAAATATTATTTCTTCTTTTAAGGCATCAATTTGTTCTTGTATCCCGATAATTTCTTGTGCTTGGGCAACTGAAGAAACTAATATAACATATACTATTAATGATAGTAATTTCATTTTTATAACCCTTTAAATTTTTAGATCCTGATTCAATATAAGCGAAATATTTTTTATTAACAAGTATTATTGTGTTTTTTTACTAATACTATGCCCATAAAAAAACCACCTTTACAGGTGGTTTGCTTTGGCTCCGACTATCTGATTCGAACAGATGACCGATCGGTTAACAGCCGATTGCTCTACCGCTGAGCTAAGTCGGAATGACTTGGAGGCCGGTACCGGAATCGAACCGATATAGAAGGATTTGCAGTCCTCTGCATGAGCCATTCTGCCAACCGGCCCTCCCGTACCTATGCGGTGATTTACATATATACAAATATTTTTGCTCTCGTCAATACTTTTTTTTATTTTTTTTCATTTTTTTTGCATATGTGTGAAAAAATACTTTTGTTAAATGTAAAAATATGCTCAACTTAGGCAAAATTTTGTTAAGGAGTTATAATGAAAATTGCAATTGCTTCAGATCATGGTGGTCTGGAAATGAAAACAGTTCTTATAAAATATCTTGAAAGTAAAGATTTTGTTGTTGCAGATTTGGGTACACAATCAAACGAATCGGTAGATTATCCGGATTATGCCGATAAAATGGCTGCACATATCTTGGCTAAAGAATCGGATTTCGGAATTTTGATTTGCGGAACAGGAGTCGGAATTTCAATTGCCGCTAATCGTCATAAGGGTATTAGAGCTGCGCTCATATATAATGAATTTGTCGCCCAAATGGCTAAAGCTCATAACAATGCAAATGTTATTGTTTTTGGTGGAAGAACAATGGATGTTGAAGATGTAAAAAAATATTGCGAAATTTTCATAAATACAACTTTTGAGGGCGGTCGTCACCAAAACAGATTAAACAAACTTGATGATTAGGGGGTTGTAAAATGTATTTTAACCAAAGTTTAGAACTTAGTGATAAACAAATTTTTGAGGCGATTGATGGTGAACTAAATCGCCAAACCGACCAAATTGAGCTTATTGCCTCGGAAAACTATGTTTCTAAGGCGGTTTTAGAGGCGCAAGGGTCAATTTTAACCAATAAATATGCCGAAGGCTATCCGAACAAACGTTATTATCACGGTTGTGAGTTTGTTGATAAGGTTGAAACTTTGGCAATCGAAAGAGCAAAACAGCTTTTTAATGCCAAATTTGTAAATGTGCAACCGCATTCGGGATCACAGGCCAATACGGCGGTTTATGTCGCTTTGTTAAAGCCTAATGATACAATTTTGGGTATGAGTTTAGATGCCGGCGGACACTTAACGCATGGGTCAAAAGTTTCGATTTCGGGAAAATGGCTCAACTCTGTGCAATATGGAGTTCGTCAAGATACAGGACTTATAGATTATGATGAGGTTGAATGTTTGGCTCTTGACACTAGACCAAAGCTAATCATTGCTGGTGGTTCGGCTTATCCGAGGCAAATAAATTTTGCTCGTTTTAGAGAAATTGCCGATAGAGTAGGGGCATATTTAATGGTTGATATGGCGCATTTTGCCGGTCTTGTGGCAGGTGGTGCACACCCCAATCCGTTAGAATATGCCGATGTGGTTACAACTACTACTCACAAAACTTTAAGAGGCCCTCGTGGTGGAATGATTTTAACCAACCATGAAGAAATTGCAAAAAAAATTAATTCGGCTATTTTCCCCGGAACTCAAGGTGGTCCGTTGATGCATATAATTGCCGGTAAAGCTGTATGTTTTAAGCAAAATTTGGAGCCTGATTTTAAAGAGTATGCTATTCAAGTTGTACGTAATGCCAGAGCATTGGGTGATACCTTAAAATCAAGAGGTTTAAATTTGGTTTCAGGAGGAACAGACACACATCTTTTGCTTGTGGATTTACGCCCCAAAGGGTTAACCGGTGATGTGGTGGCAGAAGCTTTGGAAAAAGCACATATAACTTGCAACAAAAATGCAATTCCGTTTGACCCGATGCCGCCAAAAGTTACTTCAGGTATCAGAATTGGTACACCTGCCGGTACAACCAGAGGTTTTAAGGAAAGAGAGTTTATTTATATCGGAAATGCTATTGGAGATGTTGTTGATGCTCTCTCAAAAGGTGATGCCGAAGATGTGATAAAACAAACGGCTCAGAAAATGATAAACCTTTGTCACGAGTTTCCGATTTATTAATTTTAATTTACTAAAAAAATCAGATGTTATGTGTGAAACATTTGATTTTTTTATTTGCAATTTCATAAATAAATATATAACATTTTATTTGTACCGAATTGGTGCCGGCTGTCAGAAGCTGTATATCAGGCGGTGTTAGGATATAACATCGAAAATTGTTGCCTTATATTATTAGGCAACAATGAATATATCCCCGATTCATATAACATTGTTTATGGTCGGGGAGCTTTTAGTGTATGTTCAAGGTTTTTCCTAAAGGCTAAAAGAGTCATTTCCTGATATATGATTTCTGAACTCCCTGACCACCGATTTCGGTGGTTTAATTTATATGGAGTTTCAGATGAAAAAAATATCAGTAATAATCCCAATTTATAATGTGGAAAAATTTTTACCTCAATGTTTGGACAGTATATTAGCGCAAACGCTAAACGATTTGGAAGTAATATGTGTAAATGACGGCTCGCCGGATAATTGTTCACAAATTTTGAGTGATTATGCAAAAAAAGATAGCAGGATTGTAGTTATGGAACAAAAGAATAAAGGTGTTTGTGCTGCTCGAAATGCAGCAATTAAAATTGCTAATGCGGAATATATAGGTTTTGTGGATCCTGATGATTGGATTGAGTCTGATTTTTATCAAAATTTATATGAAAAAGCCAAAGTTTATGATGCTGATATAGTAGGAACAGGTTTTTGTAGTGTAAGAAACAATTATAAAAAAACAATGTATTCGGTAAGAGAAATAAAGACTGCTTTAACGGTGGAAGAAAAATTTAAAATATTTAAAATGCCGGAGAATAATTATATTTGGAATAAAATTTATAAAAAATCTGTAATTATTGATAATGAGATATTTTTCCTTGAAGGAATTTGTTATGAGGATATTATTTGGTCATCACAAGTTATGGAATTTTCTAAACTCGCTTTGATGATACCGACTATTGGTTATAATTACAGGTATAACAACAACTCTATCGTTAATACAACATTTTTTGATTCAAAAAAAATGAAAGATCAAGAATTTGCTCATAAGTTTCAAAGAGGCTTTATGGAAAAGCATAAAATGAAAATAAAACCAAATTATGATAAAAAGATAAAAATAAAGTTTTTTGGGTTTACTATATTAAAAATTATGGAAGCATATGATTATAAAAAAATCATTTATCTGTTTGGATTAAAATTGTTTGAAATCAAAACGCAAAAAAAGAGATAATTTTTTTAATACCTAAAAAGTTTTTGCTTTTTAAAAAACATATTGATATTTTGTTGGAATGAATAATTATAAAAAAACTGAAAAACACGGATATGTTTTTCAGTTTTTTATGGTTCGTACGTAACACTACCTGCGTAAGCAGGTAGATGTAGACAAGGCTAAATCTTCGCGCTATACTATGAGAATGGAAGAGGTAAAGTATAGCAAACAAAGTAACTGCGTGTATCACTGCCACTATCATATAGT
>JAFTYO010000036.1 GCA_017464685.1 Alphaproteobacteria bacterium | reverse complement strand
TGAATCTAACAGCCAACACGAAACCATAGCTAATGTAGGCGGGATTAGTATAAAACCTAAAGTAAAATATAATATTTTTTTAAATCTAATCATCTTAAATTCCTTTTTGCCAGATTGTATCAAAATAAATATAAAAGGCAATACAAAAGTATTGCCTTTTATATTTAAATATCATTTATTTTTATGATATTTTTTTCTGACTTTATTACCTACTGACTTACAATAATCTAGACTATTGCGAGGATTTTGAAGACATTCAATAGTTTCTCTTTCTCCTATGTTTAATGGTCTTATGCCATAGGCTGTTTTATTAATTTTTTCGTATGGCTCAAATGCTTTTTCCAAAGCCTTATTGCCAAGTTTTTTAGCAGCATATTTACCCGCTTTTACGATAAGTTTATTTACCATGATTATTTTCCTTTCGTTAAAAAAATTAAAACAACGATATTGCTATCAATATAAATATAGGTATATTAATATAAGATTGCCAATAGACAGAAGATTATTTTTTTATTTAAGGATATAAAAAACAATACAAATGGGGTAATAAATTCCCTTTTACCAGATTGTATCAAAATAAATATAAAAGGCAAAGCAAATATAAAAGCCGTAAAAGAAAATCCCTCTTACGGCTTAAAAATTATTAAATACAAATATTACAAGGATAAAATAACGGCTCCTACTATAGAAACTAATATAAATCCTAAAAGCATAAGTTTACCAAATTTCCATATAATATCTGAACATTTTTTCATTTATTTTTCCATGTGTTGGTATTTATATCCAAGTCTTTGAGCCATACTCTACAATTTTCATCAGGATTAGTCAATCCGTAAAATGTTCCTTCATAATTGTTTTTTATATCCTTAAAACTATCTGATAGGCTTTTTTTCCATGGCTGATTACCTTTTATAGATTTTTTATATAAATCTATCCCTTCTTTTAATATTCCGGCACCAAAAGAATAAATGGCACTATCTAAGCCTTTTTGACCATTTAAGCACATTCCTAAACGATGATAATAATTATCTCCGTTTATTAGATTATGCTTATCCATATCCATATCCCTTTTTGTTGCATGTAATGTTCCAAAAGCATCACCCATTTTGTAAGTTGGATAATTGCTTAAAGTATTATCCCAAATATTATTTGCTATATTGCCAAAGCCTTTTAAGTTTTGTTTTGGAGCTAAGTTTTGTGTCTGTGTTTGATTATCTTCAAACGGGGCTTGTAACATTCTTACTCTACGATATTCCTTATATAACGGGTCATCATAGTCTGTTTCAAATTCCTTTTTATCAGATCATATAAAATATAAACCTCCACAGGCACAAGCCGGTGGAGGTTTCTCAATTTTAGAAAAGCTATCTTGAGTAAAACTCGATAACAAGGTTCGGTTCCATCATGCAAGCATAAGGAACATCTTCATATTTAGGTACAAAAGTATATTTTGCAGATAATTTTTTATTATCAACTTCCAAATAAGATGCAACTTCTCTGGTTTGAGATTCAACAGCTGCAACAACCATTGCCATAGACTTGGATTTTTCTCTAACTTCGATAACATCACCAACTTTAACCATATATGAAGGAATGTTAACTTTTTTGCCGTTAACGGTAACATGACCGTGGTTTACAAATTGACGAGCAGCAAACACTGTCGGAACAAATTTTGCTTTATAAACCAAGTTATCCAAACGAGATTCTAACAAACCGATTAAGTTTTCGGCAGCATCGCCCGAACGACGAATTGCTTCAACATAATATTTGTGGAATTGTTTTTCGGAAATGTTACCATAATAAGTTTTCAACTTTTGTTTAGCAGAAAGTTGTGTACCATAGTCGGTGGCTTTTTTTCTTCTTTGACCATGTTGACCCGGAGCATAACTTCTTTTTTCAAATGGGCTGTTCGGATCACCCCATAAATTTACCACATATTTGCGGCTAACTTTTTTCTTTGCAGAAATAATGCTTTTCATTATATTAAATCCTTTCTTGTTAAATTTTATTATTGTCCCGATAGTCTTGAACATAAATCCAAAACGGGATAGCAAACTATCCGCATTCTCGGAAGTAGGTGCAATTTACCACAAAAATTTTATTTTTCAAGCAAAAAATGATATATTTTTTATCAGCCTTGAAACTTTAAATATGCTTCATAAATCTTGTTTAACCTTAACAGATGAAGAAAAATTATGAAAAAGCTCATTTTAATTGTGTTTTGTTTGTTCTCGTTTGGCGTTTTTGCTCAAGAAATTGCAGATATTGATGTTACCAAAATCAACAAACAACTCGATTTAATAGAAAAAAATATCAATCAGGGAAAAAATTCGGCCGATTATTTGACCGAACAACTAAAAAATATCAATGCCATACAGGCTGATATCAATCAGGTAAAAATTCAATATCAGCAAAAAAGAGAAAATGTACAAAAGAAAATTGATGCTTTAGGCGAATTGCCGCAAGATGCAACTTCTCAAAATTCCGACATTGCCGATAAGCGCAAAGAATTTATTGCGCAAGACGATATGCACAAAGCACAAATTGTACAAATAGATTTAATCAATACCAAAATTGATGAAATTAATGCCCTGATTTTAAAAGTTCGCAATCAATCTTTGTTAAATAAAATACTCATTCGTGATGCATCTGTTTTTCAAGTTGGTAATTTGAAAAACTCGGTTTTACAATTAAGCATTTTTTCGTACAACATTTTAAAAACACCTTACGATTGGTACACCAACCTTGCATCAGGCGACAAACAAATTGTTGATAAAAATATCTGGTTGGTTACCACAGTTTTTACACTAATTTTGTTTTTTGCATTTTATTTAAGCTTGTATATCAGAAAAAAATTCGGCTATAAACAATGTTTAGATGCACCGTCTTATATGCAAAAAATTCGTTCCAACATTGCTATGATTATCTCTTTTGGCATAATTCCGACAATCGTTTTTGGGGCATTTTTGCTTTGGCTTAATGCCAACCCCATTGTTTTAAGCAACAATTTCGGACTTTTATTGCAACTTGCCACCAAATATTTGCTCATTTTTTTCATCATACGGGCAGCCGTAAAAGTGATATTTGTGCCCAAATGTGCCTATTGGCGCATTATAAAAATTGATGACTATAAAGCCAAAACCGCCAGTCGAACTGTTTTGTTTTGGAGCTTAATATCCTTAACAGCCGAGTTTTTTTATCATTTAGCCCTAAAACAAAACACCTCAACCGAAGTGATTTATATTTTACAAATTACAACCGTTATAGCAAAATCTTTAGGCGTTATCTTCATTTCTCGTTCCATATTACACAACACCAATGATGATATTGAACCTGATGTTCAAAAACCGGAATATCATTTAAGCATAGAGGCAAAAATTTCGCTTTTTATCACAATTATGATGTTTTTTACCATCATAGTTGCCCTTGTCGGCTATGTCAGATTAGCTGATTACGTCGTAAACTGTTTTATTTTAAGCATTGCAACAATTGTGGTATTTCAGATCGTTAACTTATTTTTGCGTTACATAATCAGACAATTTTTAAAACTAAAATTTTTAACTCAAAAATTGCACATCAATCCCAGAACATTGATAAAAACCGAATTTTGGATAACCCTTTTGTTAAACCCGATTGTATGGATTTTTGCTATTATCACCATTTTGGGAATTTGGGGCTTTTCGGTCGATATCATGCTTCATGATATTAAAAACTTTTTGCTCGGATTTAATATCGGCGGAATGCATATCTCCATCACTTCGGCCTTAACCGGATTATTGAGTTTTTTTGTATCAATGTTTTTATTCAAAAGCTTAAAACAAAGTTTATTATACGGAAATTTGAGCAAAATTGATATGGAGCAGGGATCAAGAAGCTCTCTTGCTTCATCAATCAGCCTTATCGGATTTATTGTATCGGTCATTGTGGCAGTGATGGTTATGGGCGGAAGTTTAAGTAATATCACCTTAATTGCCGGTGCTTTATCATTTGGTATAGGTTTAGGTTTGCAAAACATTGTAAACAATTTTGTATCCGGCATTATTATCATCTTTGAAAAACCCATCAAAATTGGCGATTGGGTTATTATCAAAGGACAAGAAGGAATTGTAAAAACCATCAGTATGAGGGCAACACTTTTAGAGGCTTTTGATAAGTCAAACATCATTATTCCAAACTCGGAAATTTTATCAAGCAGTCTGGTAAATCGAACATATTCGGCCCGCGTGGGTTTAATTGAAATCAGTTTAAATATAAAATATGATGCTGATATCAAATATTTGGAAGAAACCTTAATCGAAATTGCCTCAAAAACCATGGGAGTTTTAACCTCTCCAGCACCAACGGTTTATTTTGCCGATATGACGGAAAAATATTTGATATTCAAATTAAATTGCTATACCGAAAACATATATTCTCGTCAAACCATAACCAATTTGTTAAGAACAAAAATATTGCAAGAATTTAAGAAAAATAACATATTATGGATAGGATAGAATAGCAATTTTAAGCCCTATCGTTCTGATTTTATTTTTTCCATAATTGCAGATAAACGATGTAATCTAAAATCTTTATGTTCTTCTACTGTCTTGTCAATATTATAAATCTTCTTAATTTGTGCCAAAGTAATTTCTATATCAGCCAATTCATCGGCAATGTTTTCCACATTTTCTCTATCACGTAGTTCTTTGCATAATTCTTTTGTTAATTCGGACATTCCTTCAATGACCATAATTTTCTGTGACGTAATTCCGAATAAATCTATAGCATCTTGATAGATTTTATTTCTGCATTTTTTCCATATTTTTTTGTTCTCCTTATTTTTTGCATAATAGATTATATTTTTGTAAAAAGCAATTTTAAAAACTAAAATACTTGATTTTAATGAAACAAAGGAATATGGTGCAAAAATACTTGAACTTAATAATAAAGGAACTATTAAATGTTGTACTACACTCCAAATGAAATTGCTTCAATTTTTGCCGACAGCTCTCAATCTAAAGCTCAAACTCCATTTGTAAAATTTGCTTTAATGGCTATCATGGGTGGAATTTTTATTGCTTTGGGTGGAGTGTTAACAGTTATGGTTGCCGGTGGAATGCCTGTTACTGCAACTCAAAATATCGGTTTGGTGAAATTTACTGCAGGAGCTTTGTTTCCTGTTGGACTTATTATGGTTTGCATTGCCGGAGCAGATTTGTTTACAAGCGATTGTGCAGGTATGGTACTTTCCACAATGCAACACAAAACCTCAATAAAACAACTGATTAAAGTATGGACTTTTGCTTATGTGTTTAATTTTATCGGAGCTCAACTGGTGGCATATTTTATGGCATATAAAACTGGAGTTATTACTTTAGCTCCATTTTCTGATTATTTGAATGTGCTTGCACTTGGAAAACTTAAGTATCCGTTTGTCACTGTTTTTTTAAAAGGAATAGGGGCAAATGCTCTGGTTTGTTTAGGAACATGGATGGGATATGCGGGGAAAGATGTTCTTGGTAAAGCATTGGGAATTTGGATTCCGGTGATGCTTTTTGTAACATTGGGATATGAGCACTCCATTGCTAATATGTTCTTCATTCCGGCAGCAATTTACAATGGATCTGATATTTCATGGTGTCAGTTTGTTTTTGATAACCTCATACCGGCAACAATCGGAAATATTGTTGGTGGAGCCGTCTTTATCGGACTGGTATACGGATATATTTATAATAAAAAATAAAATGTAAAATTATGGTACTTTGTTGTATTTATAAAAAACCGCTTTTAATACTTCGCTGATATTGCTGCCTTGCATAAGCTCGGCAGCATTTTTCGGTATCGGATTGTCAATTAAAGTTCCAACATTATCTGTCGGTATAACATCGGGTAAAAATCTTTTGCAGAATGCCCATTTGGCAGCGGTTAAATCTGCCACATTGTACCCGATTTCAGACAACATCTTGCCTTCATCGGTTTCTTGTACTTTTTTTGCATCATTAATATTATACCAAAAGCCAATACCTTGACGAGCAAAATATTTCCAAGGAAATGCTTTTCCGGGGTCCGGTTTTCTGTTTGGGCAAATATCACTGTGTCCAACCACATTTTGTTTCTTGATGTGATGTTTTTTAGTTAAAGCTTTGCATAGCCTTAGAATACTATGTATTTGATTTTTTGTATATTGCTTTTGTCCGAGCGATGGAGAGCATATTTCAATTCCGATAGAACGGCTATTAATATCCTCCACGTTCTTCCAATATGATGCACCGGTTTTTGTATGCCATGCCCTGTATTTATCTTCTACCAATTGATAAATTTTACCGTTTAGTCCAATCATATAATGAGCACTTAATTGAACATCGTGTAATATTTGCAAACTTTGTGTTTCATCAAAAGCCTGACAATGAATAACAAGCATATCAATATCGGCTTTTCTTTGATTAAAATATGGCAGTGGGATTTTTTTCATTTTTACAAGAAACTCTTTCCGTATTTCATATTTTCCAAATTAAAATATTCTGCAATTGTTTGACCTATGTCAGCATAGGTTTGACGAATGCCCAAATCTTCACTTACAACATTTTTACCGAACATTAGCACAGGAACATTTTCTCTGGTGTGGTCTGTTCCTTTGTATGTTGGATCGCATCCGTGGTCAGCCGTTATAAAAACAATGTCATCATCTTGCAAAAACTCAATAATTTCAGGCAAGCGCTTATCAAAATATTCCAAACCTTGAGCATAGCCTTTAACATCTCGGCGATGCCCCCAAGTCATATCAAAATCAACAAAATTGGTAAACACAATGGTGTTATTTTCAGCTTTTTTAACTTCATCAAACGTTACATCCCAAAGTTCTTGTAAACCGCTTGCTTTAACAGTCTTTGTAATGCCCGAACCGGCATAAATATCACTGATTTTACCGACTGAAACTATCGTACCGCCGTTTTGTTTTAGCTTATCCAAAACAGTCTTATCAGGCGGAGTTACCGAATAGTCATGACGATTTTTTGTGCGCTTAAACTCACCTTTTTTCTCGCCCTCAAACGGACGAGCAATAATACGGGCAATGTTATACGGTTTAACTTTTTCAAAAGCAATTTTACAGAGCTTGTACAAATTATCTAGACCGAAATATTTTTCATGTGCGGCAATTTGCATAACACTATCGGCAGATGTATAAAATATGGGTTTTAAGGTTTTTATATGTTCTTCGCCAAGTTCTTCAATTATGGCAGTACCCGATGCCGCCACATTTCCCAAAATGCCGTTTATCCTACTTTCTTGCACAATTGAGGCAATCAGCTCATCGTTAAACGAAGGATAAGTTTTGGGAAAATAGCCCCAATCGAACAAAACGGGGACTCCTGCCATTTCCCAATGCCCCGAAGAAGTGTCTTTACCTTTGCTGATTTCTTGCATCACCCCATATTTTACCGGAATCTCAATACAAGGTTTTCCGGTTATATGAGGCATTTTACCCGATGATAAAAACGCAGCCTTTGACAAACCCAAAGCATTTAAGTTTGGAATTTCAAGGCCATTGTTGGCACAACTTATATTGTACAGTGTATTTGCACCCTCATCACCGAATGCAGCCGCATCTTTGGCACCGCCGATACCAAAAGAATCCATCATCAAGATAAAAACACGTTTCATATCAGCCCCGCAAATTTATTATTTATCGCAATTGCAACCTTTGTTACAATCATTACCGCATGTGCAATTATCACCACAATTGCAGTTTTCACAATTGCAATTAGGATTGTTACATTTTCCCATAATAAAACTCCTTTCAAAACAAATGAAAATTCAACTTATTATCTGATTTTTCTTTCCAATCGTCAAGGATAAAAAATAAAAAAACAACGTATTTTCATAAAAACAAACTACAAACATGTATTTGTATACAAATATATCAAATAAATAAAAAGACTGCCCCTTTGTGGGAGACAAAGGGGCAGGGAGATACTTACAAATTATAGTTCAAGCCGATACCAAATGTTGAAGCTTTATAGTCATCACCAAAGGTATGGTTAGCCCAGCCGTAAACTGACCAGTTATCACCAATGCCATAGTTTCCGCCTACTTCAACACGGCCTAAAGTTTGGTCTTCTAAGGTGTCTATGTTGCCTAAACCTGTAACTTCTACTTCGTCTCCATCGTTATAGGTTTGAACAACACTCGGCTTAACATATATGTTATAATATCCGTCAGCTAAGTATGCCGATTTTCCGAGTTTTGCACCAAGCTCAAGTTCTACTTGTTTGATGTCTTCATATTCATATTTCTTACCGACATTATCTTTGGCATCATCATAACTGACTTGGTCATATGTTACACTAACACTTGGTTGCAAATATAAGTTTTTAGTTAAGGCATATTTATATCCCAACTCCAAGCTTGCTCCATACTCTACTCCGTCGGTGTCAGCCTTAAAACCGTCAGCAGTTTCAAGCTCGGCTTGTTGTATACCGCCAAACAAGGTAGCAAAAGTATAGAAGTTGTTTTTATCATGGAAATAATATAAACCTCCTAAGTAGCTCTTAGCCTCAATCTCAGATGACTTGGTTGAATAATATTCTTTACCGTCGCCGTTCATATCATAGTTTCCGGTTCTATATGATACAAACACTCCAAGCTTGTTGTTTCTGTCATGTTGCAAATCAAAACCGGCCTCAATGCCCCATACTTTGGCTTCTATATCTACAAGTGCATCAATGGATAAATCGGTATAGTCGGTATCTACCCAGGCATTGTGGTTAGGCTTGCCGTCCCAGTTATATGAACAGAAACCACATACCGGTGTATATAAATCTGACATACCGACTTTACGCATTATGGTATTTATCATACCGACTTTTTGAGTAGTGGCAACTGTTGGTAAGCTTATGCTACCGATAATCTCTGGGGTGACTAATTTGTTAGGAGATACAGAAATACCGCCACTACCCGATGGACCTTCGGTGTTTCCTCCGTTGTTATCATCGTCGTCGCCTGATGGTGGTGTTCCTTTGTTTGGATTTTCATCTGAATTCATTGATAAATACCACTTATTCTCGTTTGTGTTAGCAACGGTTGCTGTTCCGTCTGAACTGTCTTCAACATTAAACAACACATCATATAAATACGGGCTACCGTATACTCGGCTTATCTTAAACGAATCTGCTTGTCCCGTTGTGTCGTTTGTTGAATGTACAAACAATATGCTCTCACCTCTGATGTCAGCATCTGATGATGCATGTACAATTACATTGGTTGCATTATTCGGATCTACATCTCCGTTAATATGCAACACATCAGCTTCAAGCTTGTCGGTTAACACATCTACATGATAAAAACTGTTGTTTGATGAATATCCTTTAAGGTAGATTTCATCTATATAACCGTTTGCTACATCAAACACTGCGTTGTTTAACATCAATGATGTTACACTGTTTGCAGTTAAATTTTCCGTACCATCTTCTTTAAGTGATGCAATAAACTTACCTTTTACTTCATCATTACCATGAGTATATGCGCCGAACTTTAAGGTTGTGCCATCAACACTTACATTTTCAGCATTTATAATTGCATTGTTCATTGCTACAAACTGTGTGGTTGTACCCAAATCAGCATCTACTGTGTCATCTCCCACAAACGAGAGGTCATATTTATATGTGTAGTCTACTGCAGAT
>JAFTYO010000035.1 GCA_017464685.1 Alphaproteobacteria bacterium | reverse complement strand
TTCCCCAATATATACCGCCTGTATATCCTCTTCTTATTCACTCTGTTCCTATAACCTTCCCAACCACTCAAAGTCGCCCCCTCGCCGTTGGTAAAACCGCTTATAAACAATTCTCTCCCCCTTGTCAAGCGCTTTTTTTAAAAAAATTAAGTTTTTTTGTTACTTTTTTACAACGCATTGAAATATCGCAATTTTAAATATTATATTATTTTTGGCTCAATATCTGATTATTTTCTTTTTATTAACCTTAATTGTGTAGTATGATATGAAATAATTTTACGGAGCATAACTTCTTATGGTCAAAAAGATATTAAAAATCAACATATTGTTTGCGATTCTGTTATTGTTAAACAATTGTGCAACCGAGTCTGCTATACTAAATGGAGTTGACGGGCAACCGATTCCTTCGGCTTTTGCGACTTTTCCGGATATACCATTTCCGGAAAAGTCTTATTTAGAGTTAGGTGATACTAAAGCATTAGGCACTGGTGAAAATTGGATCGGAAGCCTGGTCTTTACTGCGCCTTATAATGCGAGTCGGATTTTTGACTTTTATGTTTCTGAAATGCCTAAAAACAGATGGGTTGAAATTGCTGTCGTCCGAGCCAGAATAAGTCAGATGACTTATTTTAGAGACAACAGAGCGGTTCAGGTTTTAATAGAATCTGTAAAAGAAAACGATTCGCGCATAACAATAACAGCCGTTCCGAATCAGGCTGCAAATCGAGGAGTATAATATAATGAGTTTTAATTTTTTCACATTTGGCGGATCACAGCTTTGGGAAGATGTATTCTTTTACCAAAAATGGAGGATTCAAAGACACTATCACTCAAAAAAATATCGACTTCTCGATAATTGGGACATAAGAAGAGCAACCGGAAGTTTTGAAGATTGTCGAAAAGCGTTTGTAAAATTCATTGACGTGTATGAAATCCCACGCCAACAAGGAGAATTGATTATATTACTACATGGTTTAGGCGAAACAAAGAATATATTCCGTCCATTATGGCGTAAACTCACTCAAGAAGGGTATAATGTAGCTGCTATAAACTATCCTTCAACAAGAAAATCCATACACAATATCATTAATCAACTCGATTTTTTCTTAAACCATTGTGAAGATATAAACAAAGTTTCATTCATAACAAAAGGTGCAGGATGTCTTGTTTTAAGAAGCCTAATCGCAAACACTTATGGTTGGCAAGATAAATTCAGACTAAACAAAATCATAAACATTAATCCGATTAATTGTGGTAGCGATTTGTTTGATTTAATGTCACGTTTTAAAATATTCAATTTTATCTTCGGACCAATGTTAAAAGAGTGCACCCCTCAAGCCGTGCGTTCTATTTCAAAACTACCATCGGAAATAAATCAGGCTCTTATATTTTGTGACACTCTGAAAAGTAGATTAGTCCAGCCGATAGTAAATAGATTCAACAGCATCACTATAAATTCTGAAGAAAAAGAAACCGATTTTTCCAAACAGCATATAATCATAAAAAATCGAAAAAACAACATTTTTAACAATGCCAAATTGATTAAAAGCTGCATAAATTTCATATCAAAAGGAAATTTCGAGTAAAGTTTAATGATATTGTAACACAATTTTATATATTTTTGTGTTACAATGAGTTATAATTGCAATTAGAGGTAAATATGAAGTCTGTTTTTATAACAATATTGATGTTTGCGATAGTATTGGCAGCTATTCATATAGGGCTTTTTGAAGCGATGTCCAGTTCATATGCTTTTATTATCGCCTTTATATTATTATTCACGGCTATCGTATTTGCATTTAGAATATTGGGAAACCCATTTGCTAAGGACGAGAAAAATGACAAAGAAAAAAATTAAGATTATTTTATTTATAGCTTTAGTCATTTCCGGATTGGTTATGTTATTTCCATCTGTTTCGTTTGCCGGAGAGGCTGCAGATTGCAAACCGATACAAAGCAAATTACACGAATTAGACGCTTGTATACTTTGTCCTTTATTTGAGGTTATTTTAAAAACAGATCAAACCATTGCCACAAAAGCCTTTACTGCTTTAGCAAAGGGATTTACCAATTTACTTGTTGTTGGCTTAGCCATATTTATTGCGTTTCATACTTTAATATTGGTATCTTCGTTTACTAAACAAGATGCTCCAAAATATATTGGAACATTACTAATGCAAGCATTTAAAGTAATGGTAGCAGTTCTATTGCTCTCAAATCAGGATTATGTGTATCATTACATCATTGATCCATTGATGAAAACAGGCTTAGAATTTGGCTTAGCTTTATTGTTTAACAATAGCGATAGCGTCATAAATGATTTTAAAAACAGTATCGGCACTTACAAATCAAGGATGCCATCCGGAGCAATCGGGGAAGAACTGTTAGCAAGTGTAATGGCAGCTGTTAAGGCATTCAGTAACGCAGCTGCTGATCTGCCTGCAATTGGAGGATCTTTAATTTGTGTAGGAACTAAAGAAGGATTTTTCAAAAACTTTGACATGATTTTACAAGGAGTTCTCATTTTTGGTTTCGGTTGGGCTATTACACTTTCTTGTTGTTTTTACATTTTAGATTCTGTAGTGCGTTTCGGAATTTTCTGTGCCCTATTACCATTTTTGATTGCCTCTTGGCCGTTCAAACTCACATCACAATATACAAAAAAAGGTTGGGATATATTTATGAATGCTTTTTTCAATTTTGTGATGATAGGCTTAGTAATTACACTTTCAAGCGAGCTTATTGCCCATTCTTTGGGTGGGGGTGAGGCTGGTAGCACGGATGATGTAAGACAAGCTATACAAAATGCGATAAACACTAACAGTGTTGAAAATTTAAAAAATTTGATGGATATCAGCGGAAAAGAATTTTTGGTAATGATAGCGTGTTGTATGTTTGCATTTCAATTGGTGCACCAAATTAATGAACTTGCTACGCAAATGTCCGGTGGTGGCGGAGGCTCTCCGATTGGTTCGGGAATCGGTAAGGTTGCCGCACAGGCTGTCAATAAGGTTCGTAAAGGAATACAAAAAGGTGGCGGAACTGTTATGGGTGCTGTTGACGAAGGTACAGGATTTAAGGCTAAACGTCAAGAATGGAAAGATGGTGCCATGGACAAATTAGCCGATGTAGGGGCACGAATCGGATTAGGCAGAAAAGCATCACCTGGAGGAGCCGGCGGATCCGGTGGAAGTTCAGGAGGCGGATCCGGTGGAAGTTCAGGAGGCGGATCCGGTGGAAGTTAATTATTTATAATAATGGATGGATTAAATGAAAAACAGGCTAAAAGACATATTAAGATTATTTAAAAGCATACTGATGGTATTATCTTTGGTTATGTGTCTTGTTGCCTGTACAACCAACAAAGGTGATATTACTGCCGCCGAGATGGAAGGAGAACAAACAGAACTGGAAGAACAACAAAGAACCTGTTGGCAAGCAAATTTGTTGGAAATGTTTTATAACGCCATGGCAGCTTCATCAACAAAAGCATATCCTAAAGTCACTAAAAGCACTATGCCTTTTATAATGGTTGCATTTGCAATTTGGCTATCTATAAGATTGTTAAAACATGTAAGTTCACTTGTGGAAGAAGCACCGGCTGAAGTATGGACTGAAATAGCCAGAATGGCATTTATGTGTATTTTTTGCGGACTTTTAGCATCATCGACAGATTTCTTATTTTTCACATTAAATAAAATCATTTTTCCGATATATTATTCTTTTTTAGAACTGGGAAGCCGCATTCTTGAACTGAGCGCATCAGGTAGTGATACTAACATAAAAGGTCAAGCTATCGGAAACACATGTTTGTTTTATACCAACAATTTAATTTGTACCGCTCCAACATTAGAGCCTGCCCAAATGGGAAAATTTCCAAGCGGGCCTTCCGATTTAATGCAGTGTCTGGTATGCGCCACAAGTGACAGATTGCAACTTGGTTTTGTTATGGCTAAAAAACTTTTATCAACTTTAAGCATTACAAGCATATTTTTGGGACTTGTAATATATGTCATTTTTATTTTCGTAAAAATTTCTTTCGTATTTTATTTGGTTGATAGTATATTCAGGATGAATATAGTCATAATTATATTGCCTTTCTTAATTTTATCCGTTCCGTTTAAAGCAACCAGAAAATGGGCAAAAGAAGGGGCTTTAACCATATTTAATTCCGCTGCTTGTATGATGTGTATTGCTATTATTGCCACCATGTCAATGCTTGCCATGCAAATTATGATTAATGATAATTCTGCCGCATTCGGCAATGAAGATTCGTACAAAGAATTTGGTATCGTACCCCTATCAATATTATTAATTGCGTTTTTAATCTTAAAAAGTTTAAGCCTTGCTGTTTCTATTGCCGGAACACTTGTCGGTGGTGGAGGAAATACAAACTTCCAGCAAAAAGTTGCAAAACTGGCCGCATTTCTCGCAAAAAAAGCCTTCAGCTTTGTTACGGCCGGTGCCGGTAAAGTAATAACCAATGTTATAGATAAAAACGAAAAATTAAGAAAAATACGTAATGATGCGCAGCAATTAAAACAGAAAGTAGACGGTGCAATAAATCGATTTGCAGGGAGGGATAGAGCAAAATGATAAAGAAACGACTCATATTCCTTATTTTATTTAGCATGTTTATGTTAACGATAAATACGCAGGTTTCCCATGCGGCAATAGGAGAATATAGCATTGTCTGCGGCACAACTGCAAAAGGGCAAGATATGATGTGCGATATGAGCACGCATAAATGCGTAAAATGTAAAACTCGCCTGAATAGAGGTTTAGCTAGTTTGGTTGCTCAGCACGTGCAGTATGATTTTAAATGTATAAACAAAGATATATCCCCAGGACCAGATTGTAGTGTATCAAATGCCGGTGGCAGAAGCGGATCATCAAGTACCAGAATTTTAGCTTTTACAATTGCTGAAAATGAAGGTAACGAATGTGTTACTAATAACTTTTTAGCCATGTACACATCAACTTGTTACAGTTGTGAAATTGTTGAAACATTATCATCCGCATTTATACGTGCCGCAGCAAAAGCTTATGGCGTTACAAGAGAGGCAGCTAACGCAATTTTGGTTGTGGGCATGATATTATGGATTGCCATTTATGTATTAAAAAATATAACATCATTTACTACTGTCGAACCTCGACAGATGGTACAGGGCTTTTTGGTACAGTTTTTCAAGATTTTTATTGCTTTTACGGTTATAAATTCGGGCATACCGACGATTCTGCATTATACAATGGAGCCACTGATGATTGCCGGAACTGACTTTGCTGATGCAATTTTAATGTATTCAGCTCCGACAGGAGGACTGTAACATGACCAGATATATTAAAACATATACTATACTATTAATATTAACTTGCATGCTATTTGTTTTTACGCCAGTTTGTAATGCAAAAAAATATGATACCACTTTAAGCAAAAGCCAAAGAGATAGTCTTTGTCAGCAATTGATTAATCAATCAAAGGCATCTCCGACTTATAATGGATCATTAGGTGGAGGAATAATTCCGGAAAATGTTTTCACCAGTTTGTTTTCAACCACAAAAAACATAAGTGACAGCACAGCAATTTTATTAACACTCGGACATTCTCTTACTTGTCATGCCGTTCATGCCGGTAGAAACAGTGTAAATATAGGTCGAGTGAAAGTATTCTCTTATCCGGATTTTTCCGTATGGTTATGTGGATTAATAATTTATTTTGTAGGGTTTATGCTAACTTTAAGCATTACGTTTTATGTTGCCGATATAGCTTTTAAACTCGGGTTTGCCGTCATAATGCTACCCATTGGTATAGCACTGTGGCCATTCCCAATCACAAAAGATAAATTGTCAACACTGATAAGTATTATATTAAAAAGCGCGGCAATATTTATATTTTTAGCTATAACGGTTTCTTATGCATTAAACTTAATATCTCAAGCAGTCACTATGGAAATTGATTTTGACACTCCAATTTCCGAAGAAGTTGTTGCATCACTTCCTGAAGCCAGCGGATTTGAAAAAATATTTGCATTGGTTAATAATAACATGACCGATTTAATTGCTGAAAACTTTACCATATTCAGTACATTTTTCTTAGTTATGATGTTTGCGCTTATGTACGGTTTTCAACTGATAGGCTCTGCTATTCCGGATTATGCAGATAAAATTTTCCCTGACAATGTATTTGGGGGAGCATCTCCGATGCATCATACAATGACTCAAGGGATGGATTTTGTAAAACAGCATACCGTTGACAGAGCTGCATCTTATGCCAGTGACGTTATTAAGACACAAACAGGAAGAGCTCTTGAAGGCACAGGCAAACTCATCAGCGGACAGTATAATGGCCAAATAAAAAACTTCGTAAAAAATCCCGGAGATATCGGTAAAAACATAGCTCATTCCGTACACAATATCGGCGGTAGTGTTGCAAAAGGAGCATCCTCCGTATTAACAGGCACCGTCGGCCGCTTGGTAATGGGAAAAGAGGCCAGTACAGATTTAAAAAATAAAATTCATGCAAAAATAGATGAAGGTACAAATTATCTTGATAAAAAAGCTGATAATGTCGCACAACAACAAAATGAACAGGCTCATGCCCGACAGGAAGCGAAACAAAAAAGAAGAGATGAAAGGAAAGAAGAATTTGACAATTCAGCTATTGGCAAAGTTTATAATGAAACAAAAGAATCTTTTAATCGATCAGGTATAGGAAAAACTTATGGAAAAATAACGAGGGGAATTAAAAAAGGATTAAAGGCTACAGCTAGGTTTACCGGTAAAGTTTTGGAAAAAACCGGCGATGAGATGCAACGCAACAAACAGCAGAAAAAATAAAAGATAGACTAATGTGGGAAGATGAAATGATAAAAAATGTAATAAATATATTAAAAAGAATTACGTGCCTGGTTTTACTGTCCGGCTATATATTTTCGTCTTATCCGGCAGAAGCTCACTTTATGTTTGATAATTCTCAAACTCTTCAAAGCAATGCATATATAGGTATAAAAAGTTCTTACGCATCTGAAAGTACAGCAGATAAATGTGCAATAGAAACATATATGCCGGATAAAAATTCATGTTGGTTCTGCCCCGTATTTAAAACAATTTTCAACACATCAAGCACAATTGCCCAAAAATCATACAATGCTCTTGCAGGGAGTGTTGCCATTGTTGTTGTTGTCGGATTTGCAATTTGGGTAAGCATATACGTACTCAAACATGTTACGGCTTTTGAAGTTAAAGATCCTCGTAAAATGTTGCAAGATATGTTATTGCAAGCCTTTAAAGTTTTTTTAGTTGTAATAATTTTAAAAGGAAGTTATTTTCAGATCATACAATTAACTTTGGAACCCGTATTCAATACAGGAATGACTTTTGTAAAAACAATTACGGGGGGTAATGACTGCCAAGGAGCATCATATGTACAAAACGTAAAGGGATATTCCGGAAAATTCACGAACAGTTCTTCTGGAGGTTTACCTCGATCAATGGGAGAACAGATACTATGCTCAATTAAATCAACTCAAGACAGTGTTTCAACAATGATTGCCTATGGCAAGCAAGCGTGGTGTGTTGCTTGGGGACCAAAAAGATTTGTAATATTTCCGCATTTGGCCTATTTGATAACTTCAATTGTTATACTTCTTGGCGGATTCATTTTGATGTGTGCTTTTCCTTGGTGTTTAATTGATTGTGTGATTCAAATGTCTGTTGCTACAGCTCTCGCTCCGGCAGCCATTGGAGCTTGGGCATTTAAAATTACGGCAAACTATTTAAAAATGATATGGGATTTCTTTATGAATGCCATGTTTAACTTTGTATTTTTAAGTATCGTTTTATACATAATAATGACTGTTGTAAACCAATTTATGACCACATTAAATAATACATCTGCAGCCGCAAGCGGTTTTAACTTTTTAATTGACCCTATTAACGGACTTGCTTACTGGGGAGCAACCGGATTAAAATTGGTTGTTGTGTGCTTAATCGGTTGGGTGTTTTTAGATGAAGGTAAAAGTTTTGCCCAAAATTTTGCTAAAGCTGCAAATATCGGAGATATTGGTCGAAATGTCGGAGGCACATTTGCACAAGGAGCTTCAAAAGCAGGCAAAGCCGCATTTAAAGCAGGGAAGACCATAGGAGGAGCCGCCATGCAAGTGGGTGACCATTTTGTCGGAGCTCCATTGCGAGGCAAAATAGATCAAAGGCGTAAAGACTGGATAAAAAGAAACGGACAAGCTATTACTGATGATAACGGAAATGTTATCGGATATAAAAAAACAAATAACTTCCTTGGAAAGAAAGTCACTCGTTCAGTTATGATAAATAAAGACGGCAAAGAAATTTGGTCAAAAGAAAAACAATCTTTAAGAGCTGAACTTGGCAATAAAGTAAAAGACAAAGCAAATGATATTCGTCGAAATTTGATGTATAATCGTGACCGAGATGAAAACGGTAATTTAATTAATGCCAAAGACATTCGTGATGAGAATGGCAGATTGCTTGCTCGTGAAACCGCACACGGAAAAGAATTTTATGATGAAAACGGCAAGGTTATTGCCAGAGAGCATTATCATCGTAACTTAATTGGACGCAAAGTTATTACCAGAGATGAACTGGATGAAGATGGCAACTGGCAGATGAGCAAAACCAAACTAAATTTACGAATGGAAAAATTATCGCAGATTGCCCCTAAAGGAAGTAAGCTTCAGCAATTTGCTCAACAACATATTATAGCCAAAGAAAAAGATTTGAGTGCCAGAAATGTTCGTGCAACAAATGTATCATCAGATAAATTTTTATCTACTCGCACTGTAAGAAACGGAAAAGGAGAAGTTGAGAGAGAAGAATTTGCCTTTAATCCGAAAATTGAAAAATATTTGGTTAAAAAAGACGGCACCCTTAATATGGATATGCTCAATACCATCATGAAAGACAGTAATTTTGACAGAGAAACCATCTTAAAAGCCGCTTCTATGGTAATTTTGAAAGAACGAGGAATTAATGTTCCCAACAAATTTACGGATAGAAAAATAAGCTTTGATGAAAACGGAGTGATGAATATATCACAAACCAATTTTGATGGTTCTACAACCGATATCAAAATGGCATTTGGCGGACCTAATGGTAATCAGGCATACAGTGAGGTAAAACAAACTTCAGCAAGTGGAGCATATACAATTCAAAAAAGTAATGGTATTCAAAAATGTGATATCACTCTTGACCGGAACGGAAATCCTGTCACAGATTATGGTTGGACTGAAGAATATGAAAGGCGTCATAAATATGCAAAAGCATTAAATCGCCGTGGTGAATTTGCTGTAGGTTTGGATCAAAATGCTGCAATGTTCGGTATGGATCAAGATGATTTTTACCGCCATGTCGAACAAGTCAGAACCGGTAAAAAACAAAGATACAAACCATCTTCCGAATATTCGATGGATTTAGACAGACAGTAACCTGAATCTTCTGATGAAAAAGCACAGGAACCATCAAGCAAAGATAACAATGATAACGATTACGCAAATTTAAATAATTCAAGTGAAAATCGCTCAAGCCAATTTGAAATAGAATCTCAAATTTCCGATTTGCAAAAACAATATGACCAATTATTAAATGAACGGGCATTTACCGATAATGAAAGCAAACAGGAAATAAATGCACAAATGGCAGATATACAAAAACAAATTAATGAACTTAACATTCAAAAAGATAAATTATAGATGTATCTGATACGAAAAACAAAGACAACCAACCTAAATAATCATTTCGTGCTTTTTCTGTAAAAAAAATAAATTTTTGTCTTGCAATCAAATTTTGCAGTGATATTATTGTTACAGTTTTATTAAAAGTTTTAAGAGGTCGATATGGAAGAAATTATTTTCCCTAATCAAATTAGGATGCAAAGAAGATTAAAAGGTATGTCTATGCAAGAACTCGCAGATCACTTGGGTGTAAGTTTATCTGCTATTTCTAAAATAGAAAAAGGATATCGTCGTTTAAACCAAGAACAACTTATTCAAGTTGCTGAGTTAACGGATTGCACATTGCAAGATTTATATGTTAATGAGCACAATTCTCAGTCAGATGTTGTGATTTCATGGCGTCGTGAACAAGAAAGACGTAATAAGATCAACATAGATGCCGGTTTAAAAATCTTGGGTGCTGGTTTGAGGCATATCCGTACTGATAGAGGACATACTTTGATGGAAATTGCTGAAAAAGCGGATATGACTTTATCTGTTTATCATCGTATCGAAATGGGGCAAAGAGAAGTTTCGGAAAGGGAATTTAAAAATATTGCCAAGGCATTTTCTTTTGAATCGGTTGAGGCATTAAGAGATGTGGTTGATGGACTTGATAAAGATGGTAAGCTTACCGAAATTATGGAAAGAACGGATACAAAGTTTAAACTTTTATCCACACCTAAAGGAGGCACGGTTTCCATGTATGGAGTTCCTACCAATGAAGCTCTTAAAATCAAAATTTTTGGCACACCGGCAAAAGATGGAAATATTATAATTAATAGAGAAGATAAAGAAGCTAAAGAAATTGCCCGACCAGCCAATTTACTGTATAAAAAAGAAGCTTATGGCTTAAATCTGTGCACACGTCGTTTAGGCAATTTACTTCCTACTCGCGCAATTTTGTTTGTTGATCCGCAAGATATGGTAAGTATCGGAGATATTGCCGTATACTACATTGACGATGTCACAGTTCAACTTTTGAGTATAAAAGAAGATGAAACTGGTCAATTATATGGAATAAGATGGAACCCTGATGAAAAAATTAAATTGACCGACGATGATTTAAGTAAAATGCACAAAATTGTTGCCATTAATTTATAAAAAATTAACTCCACTGTAAAAAGTGGAGTTTTTTATAATTTTTAACTTGAAATTTACTCCTTTGTAGATAATATGCTAAGGAATGTTTTGTTTTGATTTTATAGGATAGTTGTTGTGGCAGATGAACTAATTGAAAATGCTGTGTTTGGTAAAAAAAATAAAGATGAAGAAGCGCCTATATTGATTGCTCAACGCTTTTTAAATATTTTTCGGCAAATTCATATTTTTAATCACGAACGTCAAGAGCAATTTGATGATATGTTAATGAACATTACCCCCGAAGTACGTATACTTTTAAGTACGCTACCCGGTGGCGGTTTATTATTGGAACACATTGCTGAGACAGAACAAAAAAGAGGAGTTATATCCCCCTATTCTCCCAAACCAATCACTGCCAGAAAAAAAGAGACAATATCCGACACACAGATATCACCTGAACATCGAGAAAATTATTCTTCAGGTGGAGGTGGGGTTATAATTGATGCCTCATTTGCCAGCGAATTATCATCATCATTATCAATGGCACTCCAACAAAACGAAAAAAGATACAAAGAAGATATGCAAACATTAACTCAAACCATAACACATTCAATTATGGAATCGCAAACTGCTATGGTTAGTATGATGAGAGATATTCTTATTGCCACAAAAGCTTCTAATGCAGCAATTAACAGTGCTACTCACAATAATATTATTATGCAACCGCAAGTAAAAACACCTGAAACAAAGCCTGTGGTTGATAACAAACCGCAAGTAAAAGTACCTGAAACAAAGCCTGTGGTTAATGACAAACCGCAAGTAAAAGTACCTGAAACAAAGCCTGTGGTTAATGACAAACCGCAAGTAAAAACACCTGACACAAAGCCTGTGGTTGATAACAAACCGCAAGTAAAAACACCTGACACAAAGCCTGTGGTTGATAACAAACCGCAAGTAAAAGTACCTGACACAAAGCCTGTGGTTAATGACAAACCGCAAGTAAAAGTACCTGAAACAAAGCCTGTGGTTAATGACAAACCGCAAGTAAAAGTACCTGAAACAAAGCCTGTGGTTAATGACAAACCGCAAGTAAAAACACCTGACACAAAGCCTGTGGTTAATGACAAACCGCAAGTAAAAACACCTGACACAAAGCCTGTGGTTGATAACAAACCGCAAGTAAAAGTACCTGACACAAAGCCTGTGGTTGATAACAAACCGCAAGTAAAAGTACCTGAAACCAAATCGGATAATACATATAAAAATGAATTAAATAAAATAAAATCAGCATTACAAAACAATAATCAAACAGATTTAAATACTTTGATTTCTTTAGATGATTTTGATGATGAACCAATTTCTCTAGACGATATAGATGATAATTTTTCATTTAACAGCAATAAATCAACTGAAAATAATGTTTTAACCCCTCAAGACATCACCGCATCTTCTGAAGATGAAGATTGGGAGTGGGAATATGTTGATGGTGATGACACGGATGGTGATGAGTGGGAATGGGAGTATGTCGATGAGGAATCCGATGATTGGGAATGGGAGTATATTGAAGACGAAAATGATAAAAATCAGTAAAAGAAATATAATATGTAAAAAAATTCATTTACAAAATAAACTCACTAAATTATTATAAAAGACAAGGAGTCAGATATGGAAGAAAACACCGCTCAAGTTACAAAAGAAGATTTATGGTACATAGATAATTATCTTGTACTTAAAGACTATTACGACCGCACAATTTCCCGAATTGCCGCAAGGTGCATTCGTATGGGAAACATTGCAATGGAAGAATATCCGTTTTATTCGTACATTTTAGATGTTTTGGAAGAAATTTGCGAGACCGGAAATTATATAATATCAAAACCGGAAATGTACCCATATGTAGCAAAAAAGATTGCAGGCGGTATTGATGCATTGCAGGAAAATTTAAACGTATACCAGCAAGAGCTTCATAACAATTCATCTCCCGATATGATAAAACAGGATCCTTCTGAAATAAATAAAATGAAGGAAGCCTTAGGAGAGTTTGAAAATACATTTGATCCTACTGCCGGAGCCGGCATGAATATTGATGATTTAATGAACAAACTTTTATCCGAGAATCAAAAAGATCAAAAACAAAATCCGGAAAGCGCCCAACAAACAGATCAAGGAAATCAGCAATGATAAAAAAGACCGTTTTATTTTCACTGTTTACAATATTTTATATCACTTCTTGTACATATCATCAAGAAGAACCTGTTTCATTTGATGAAGGTGTTAATGCCGAGATACTGTATCCTCAAGATCAGCGCTTGATTCGCACACCTGATGGAGCCAATGCACTGGATTTAGAGACACCTTTAAGATGTAATGTAAATTGGCAAACACAGCAAATGCTTTTAACATTACCTTTTAATAATTCAGCGTTTCGCATTGAAAGGCTTGAGAAAAATGATAAGCTTCCCGGTTTTGAGGTAACCGGTTTCACATTTGAGACCATGCCGGCTGAAAAAGCTTTGTATAAGCTTACAAAAGAAGCCGGTATAAAACTTGTAGCCAAGGATGCCCCTTATACTTCATTATCAGGTGATAATTTAAAAGGTGAATTTACAGATGTTATAAATATGATAACCGAGGCTGCCGAAATTTTTTATACATATGACGCAGACAATAAAGTGATGACATTATCTCGTAAAACTGAAATATCTTTATATGTACCACAGTCACGTCCAATTATTTTATCAATGCTTGATGTTTTACGTGGCTCCGGAATTACGGATATGACTACAAATTGGTCAGATTATTCTTTAACATTTGACGTTGATATGGAAGTAAAAAATAAAATTACGTCATTGATGAACTATTTTGAAAGCAATCCAAACCTAGTAGCATACGATGTAAATATTTTCAAAATTTACCCTAACGATAATTGTGACATTGAGTGGAATAAATTGCTTGATAATTTCGATTTTGGAACAATTACTACTGCTCAAACCGGTGTAATCGGCAGAGTTTTGACCACAACTAATGAATTAAGTCTTGAAAACTTACGCCAATTTTTAGGACAGTCAGCCAAAATTGAACCCGTTTCCGAGGGAACATTCGTGGTACCGGATATGTGGTTATCTCGTTTTGATGTCGGTAAATGTGGTAAAATGGGAACAGACACATCCGGACTGTCCATATTGGCAAAAGCATCTGTAGTAAATGATAATCGCATTACATCTGAAGTAACATTGGAAACAACCAAAGGTCAAATTACAAATTTCAAAGTTCGAAACAAGCTTGGTGAAAACTTCATGATTATAGGTTTACCAAATGAAGTATATTCTGCCGATATGCCTCGTTCAGAAACGGTAATTTTTATGGTACCGAAAATTATACGTACGCTTAAAACAAATGAAACAATTAAAAACAAAATTTAAGGGAGATGAAATATGGAAAGTTCAAATCAGAATTTGCAAAATAGAGCTCCTAATGAACAAGGAGCAGATAATCGTCCTCGTTTACGAAAAATAAAACGTCCAAAACAACATAATGGTCCCATACAAAACAATCCTCAATTTGGCACAAACAAACCTGCAAATCCAAGTCAGATGAGAGATCAAGGTTTCCAAGTAAATTCTCCCATTGAGATGCCTAATCCTACGGGTAATAATTTGGTCAGAGGAGAAGATAGAGAAATATATATCCAAGAATATAACAATTTTAATACACCTGATTATGCAAATATGTCAGATGAAGATACTTTTGTTTATCAAGAGCCCGTGAATTCAGCACAACATATGATGTTTGATAACAAAAAAGTGATGATTATTTCTTGTATCTGTATATTGATAGGATTAATACTCGGAAACTTTATGTTTTCAAACGAAACTGTGGTACGTGATGGATTACAAGGAGTGGTAGTAAATCCTGAAGTTCCAAAAGGTAGGAGTCGTTGTGGTATTGCCGAAAAAACACAAGGATGTGTTTTATACATTATGAATCCTCAACGAAATGAACTCAACGGTCGTGATTTTTATGATTTAGCCGCACAACTTACCGGAAGACAACGATTTGTAATAGAAACCGGAAACATGCGTTACTCAACGGTAAAAATAAAACCTGGTAATATTGCACAACTTAATATTCCTCCATTACAATAATATCAAAAGGCGCTTTCCATAAGCGCCTTTTGATTAAAATGATATTTTATTAACAAAAAATTGACATAAAACATGAAATGATTTACCATAAATTCAGAAACAAAATAATTATGCGATATGAAAAAGATTATTATTTTGCTGCTTGCAGCCTTTTTGCCGTTATCGGCCAGTGCTTATTCTTACGGAGGTTACAAAGATGTAACGGTCGATATCACCGCCCGCGGAGGATACAACTTTATGGAAAATGTTCCTCTTAGCAGTGGTGTCGTTGGAGTAGAATTTTGGGGATTAAGAGCCGAACTTGAAGCCGGTTGGACAACTTTCAACTTGCCCGAAGGACTGCTCAAAAAAGATTTTTGCTACATTTCTCCCATGATTGGATACAGTTATGGTTTTAACCATAAACTTTATGCCATGATAGGTTTTACCAATTGGGGATATGTTGATTATTATTATGAACAACCAATGTTCAAACAAGACATCATTTGTGCAAAAATCAAAGTCGGTGGAAATTTGTTCATCACCAAACATCTTTTTATAAATCTCGACTTAAGCTGCCTCTTGCCGAAGCGTATGGATGAATATTGTCTCACCTATAAAGGATTTAATCTTATGGGAGGTTTGGGATTTAGGTTCTAACTTTTAAAAGTGTCGTATTTAATGCGACACTTTTTTATTGACATTTTTACACAAATATTATATATAGGATATAGGAGTATATACTATGAGCAAAGAAGTATCAATTTGCACAAAAAATACGCAACAGCAAAAAATTTCAACTCGTCTCAATCGCATTGAAGGTCAAATTCGGGGGATAAACAAGATGGTTGAAGAAAACCGTAGCTGTATGGAAATTTTAAACCAAATATCATCAACTCAAGCCGCCTTAAAAGGTGTTTGGCTTGAGGTTGTTAGAAACCACTTAAACTCTTGCATTAAAAACGGAATTTCAAGCGGTAAAAATTTTGAAGACTTAGCCGATGAGCTCATTTTACATCTTGAAAAAATTAAATAGGACTTTTAAGAATGGATAATACAACTTTAAAAAACAAAACCCTATCCGTGATTTTGGTTACCATTGTCACTATGTTTTTAGAAATCGGATATGGTATTATAAGCCATTCAATGGCCCTAACCGCCGACGGATTTCATATGGCAACACATGTTTTGGCTTTAAGTATTACTTATATGGTTTGCCACATTGTGACAAAATGTACCGACAAAGAAGAAAAGATTAATGCTCTTGGAGGATACACCAGTGCCATATTTTTAGGTTTAACTTCCGTTGGTATAATTTATGAATCTGTCGAGCGCTTGTTTAATCCTAAAAATATCTCTTTTGATGAGGCTATTTCGGTTAGCATAATCGGACTTATCGTCAATGTGGTTTGTGTATTGATAATGACCGATTCGCACCATCATCAATGTCATAATCATCACCATCACGAGCATAAAGAAAATTTAAATTTCAAAGCGGCATATTTACATATTTTGGCTGATGCTTTAACATCTTTAACTGCCATATTTGCTTTGCTGTGCGGAAAATATTTCGGGTTTGTCTTTTTAGACCCGCTAATCGGTATTGTCGGCGGATTGATAATTTTAAAATGGGCAACCAACCTGACTAAAGATTCGTTTAACATACTGATTAATTAAATATAGAAAAAAATCTCTTGCTCTTAAAAAGAATTATGTCTTATATTGGCAAGAAAAAAGGATAAAAAAATGAAAAGTTGTTTAGTTTTGGAAGGCGGTGCCAAAAGAGGAATTTATACCGCCGGTGTTTTAGATGTTTTGTTGGAAAATAACATTTTAACCGATGGTGTAATCGGGGTTTCCGCAGGTGCAATTCACGGTTGCTCTTATGTTGCAAAACAATTAGGCAGAAGTATCCGATATAACTTAAAATATAACGATGATTATCGTTTTATGAGTTTTAAATCTTTGATAAAAACCGGTAATATGGTTGATACAAATTTTGCCTATCACGAATTGCCTGAAAAGCTTGACCCGTTTGACCATCAGGCATTTGAAAACTCAAATATCAAATTTTATGCAACTTGCACTAATGTACAAACCGGAAAAGCAGAGCATATTTTATGCCCCAATTTAAAAGAACATTACATTGATTATTTAAGAGCATCCGCTTCTATGCCTTTGGTTTCACAGATTGTATATCTTGACGGTAAACCGTACCTTGATGGCGGAATATCTGACAGTATTCCGTTAAAAGCAGCTTTTGATTTAGGTTATAACAAAAACATTGTAGTTTTAACTCGCCCTCAAGGATATATAAAAAAACCGTTTTCAAGGTTATGGTTGGCTAAAATTTTTTATAAAAAATTTCCACAGTTTATCAATACATTAAAAAACCGGCACAATGAATATAATCAGACACTTGAATACATAAAAAATCTTGAAAATCAAGGTCGAATTTTGGTTATAAGACCGAGTAAATATATCAAAATCAGCCGTATGGAAACAGATATTAAAAAAATTAAACAGATGTATGAGCTTGGAAGAAACGATGCTTTAAGAAGCATTAAAGATATAATAAATTTTTTAAATTAAAAACGGCACCATAAAGGCGCCGTTTTGAAAAAATAATACTAGGAGAACCCATAGCCATCTCCTATTTGGCTTTTTTTTACAGAGTTTTCACCCTATTGCGCTTGATACCGAAGTTAAATCCAAGCTGCAAATATACCATACCGTTGTGATCAGTATTGTTCACATAGGTGTTTGGCATATGCTTATAACCGGCACGCACTGTGAGTGCATTGCCTGTAGCATGGATTTGCCATCTGTACTCAAGACCGCCACCATAGGTAAGGCCTGAACCATTATGATACAAAGGTGTACCGTTAAGTTCTTCAATTGCCTTTCTGTGCTGACCATAGAGATATCCTCCCTGACCAAACACATTCAAGATGTGTTCAGACTGGCCAAGACGCATAACATTTACATGAAATGTAGCATCTGCACCATATGAGAAGTATCTCTTGCCCGCATCAATCGCCTCAGAATTATACTGACGAGAAAGGGCAGATGCACCGACTGTAACGGAAACCCATCTCCAGTCATACCTGTAACGCAAACCTACCTCAGGGGTATAAAAACCCTTATCAGCAGACATTGCGTCAAAGGTGGCGCCGCAACCGGCAAAAATTTCAAGTCCGTGACCGAAAGCTTCAGCTCCCTTGCCACAGATTGCTTCCATTGTGCCATCAGCTCTCTTTTTAAGAACCGTAACTGACTGATAGTCAGGTAAGTTCTTTAAAGATTTCTCAAGGTAAGCCGCAACTTCTTTCGAATTTGACTTGCCACCTGAAACAGCATATCCGTTATCATTAATTGCAACAGATACCTGTGCATTAGACGACACTATAGAAACGAGCGCCACAAGAACGCAAAGAAAATACTTTTTCATATTAAAATTGTTTTATGAGAGCAAGACTTGTATCTGCCCTCGGTTATTATATAAAACTTAGCGGATTTGAAGCACCTGCTCCCCGCCATAATAGATATTAAGAACACCATCTTCCACCTTAAAGTCATATCCTGAAACTTTGGTTGAAAAATAGTCATCTTTATTCTGCCAATCCCATTTTCTTAGAGTTGTATAACGAAGATTTCGCTTTACCACCCCATCAACGAGATATTCCAAACGGTCTTTTGAATCAACCGCAGAGGCAGGACACCAGTTGTCATCAACATATATTGCACTGTTGTAACTTTCATCAAAGTTTCCTTTGGTGAAATTACCGGCAACAATATCTTCAACCTCAGAAAGAACTTCTTCCCTTGGAAAAACAACCGTAACAGCTCCCAGATTCGTACGAATCAAAAGACATTTTTTATCCATGTCCTTATCTTCGTCGTCAGCCGGAACAGCGGAAATATCCGCTCCCATAATAATTCCCCATTCAGGAGGAAGAACTTTTTCAAACTCATCTGAAACGTTTTCAGTTTCAGGAGTTGGTTCTTCAAGAATTTCTTCCTCGGAGGTTTCCTCTTCAGGAGTTTCTCCTTTTACATCCTTTTTAGGGGTGCCGGGTTCATTCTGTTGAACAGAATAATCAAGACCGACATAAGAGCTTTTCTCGCATGAAACAAGAAAGAGGCTCACAACGGCTGCGACGAGGGCAGCAATATAATTTTTTGCCATATCTTTATATATTTAGATTATCATTTTATAAAATAAGGTAAAACAACACTTATGAAAAATCTTTTCAAATTTTCCAAATAATACAACACATAATCTTCCACACAAACCTTATTTTAACGATTTTAATCTAGCATAAAAATCGCTTATTTACAAGTAAAAACTTTTAAATTCTGCCGATTTTTGACAAATTTTTCATTTCAAACATATCAAAAAACACACAAGTATTTCAAAAACTTAAAAAAAAACTTGTATATGAAGATGATATTTTTTATTGTACATACAATAATAATATTTAATTGAAAGGATAAAGTTATGACTGCACCTTTAATGCCCAAGGCAACTGCCGTATGGCTTGTTGAAAACACTACATTAACATTCAGGCAAATTGCACAATTTTGTGAACTGCACGAACTTGAAATTCAGGCCATCGCCGATGGTGATGTTGCTTATAACATCATTGGAATCAGCCCTGTTGCCAACGGACAACTCACTTTAGAGGAAATTAAGCGCTGTGAAGAAGATTCTTCGGCCAACTTAAAAGCAAATGTTATGGAGCGTAATGTAAAAGAACAAAACAGCAAAAACAAAAAAGTTCTTTCACCGTCTCAACGCAATGACAAACCGGCAGCTATTTTGTGGATTATTAAGAACTGTCCGGAAATTGCCGATTCGCAAATCAGAAAATTGGTGGGTACAACAAATCCGACTATCGATTCGATTAGAAACGGCACTCACAAAGATATGGCAAATTTAAGAGCCAAAAATCCGGTTGCGATTGGTCTTTGCTCTGAAAAAGATTTGGAAACAGCTATCAACTCCGCAAAAGAAAAACTTGAAAAAGCCGCATTAAAGGCTGAAAAAGCAACAAAAAAGACGGTTAAAAAGAAATCGTCCAAAAAGAAAGTTGTCAAGAAAAAGACAACAACCAAAAAAGTTGCAAAGAAAAAGCCTGCAAAAAAAACGGCAACAAAGAAAAAAGCCGATAAAAAAGCTTAAATTATAAAAACCGGAGATTTTTATTCTCCGGTTTTTTCTTAAACATTTCTGTCTTCAATGGCATAAATATCTTTTACTCGCCAAGAATCGTTATACGGCACTAAAACATAAATCACTCTGCCTTGGCATAAACCGAACCAATTGCCGTTACAAGTGCTGTCGGTATGAACTTCAACCAAATCTGCCGCAATCGGTTTCATTTTGTGCAATTTATAACTGATTTCGGTCGGCCTTTTCAAACTTTCATCACTCATAAATATAAATTTGGGTAATTTCGATTCTTTACAACCCTCAAATTCGGGATTTATGGTACATTTAACCGCAAAATCTACCGCACAAAGCATTTTTGAATCTTGCTTACAATCGGTTTTAAGATTGTCTTTTTTATATTCAAAAACCATATCTTCAATGGCAATATCTTTATTTTGCACCACATTTTCCGATACCGCATCAGAATGAGAAATATTTTTTCTTTGCATAATGTAAAAAGCAACACCGCCAATAAGCGCCAAAACAAGCAACACCGATAAAGTTTTCTTTAGCATATTTTTACTCCTTAATAAAAGTGATAACGAAGACCGAGACTATATTCGTACAAATGATTAACTTTTGAGATATCATTTAAATCAACATAGCGCATCAATGCACGCAAGCTTACATTTTCGTTGATATTGTACATCAGACCGGCGCCAATTCTATATCCGAAACCGCTTTCACGATTGTGTTTTTGATGATTTAATTTATCATAAAAAACATACTCACCGACTCCGACACTCCCCACCAAATCAAAATCATGATAACATCCCATAGGTAAATATGCTGACACATCAAGGCCATATGCTCTATATGATGATTTTATCTTATTTTCTGAATCAATTTTTTTGGCATCTGATGAGCTTTGTTCAAAAAAAGCTTCTGTTCCGAAATATTGATTATATTTCGTACCTACATTAAAATTCACCTGATGATAATTCGGCTTAATATTTTCGGTTTTGGCTTGAACGTAGCCATAATCAACTCCCACATACGGAGTATATTCAAAATTATCATCAGCATTGGCATTAAATGCAAAAAAAGAAAGTCCGAGCAAAAATATTTTTTTCATTTTCTTTCCTCTTAATTATTTTACAACTTTCTTGTATAATAATATACTAAATTAAAATAAAAAGTTAAAGTATCAAAAAAACTTGAGTATTTTTGTTTTAAGTGTATACTTAAAAAATAAGGAGAACAAAATGAAAAAGGATTTAGTCAATCAATCCGGACGCTCAATGATTGAGGCTTTAGGATATATCAGCGTGATGATTATGCTCACTGTTGCACTTACAGCCTCTGTAAACAATGGAATGCATCAGTTTCGTTTAGGTCGCATAAATCAAGAATTGGTAGATTTAAAAAAAGTCATCAGTCAACGGTTTGTTGCTGCCGAAAATTATAAAGATGTTTCCTTTGATATCTTAATTAACGAAAAAATTGTTCCATACGATGTCCGAGATAAGAAACATTCATTTGGAGGAGATGTAAAAATAGGTAAAGGTGATGCAAACGGTAACACTTACTATATTGAATTTGATGATGTCCCTTTACAATCTTGCACAGAACTTGGAACCAGATTGTGGGTGGTAAACGACGGTTCAGATTTAGATGCCATGAAGATAAACGGCAAAACATGGGCTTGGGAATATTCAAATTCGGTTGATTCTTCAGATTATAAATTGCCTGCAAAACCTACTGATATCACAGCAGCCTGTAAAAAAGATTCTGAAAATAAGCTAATATGGTATTTTAATTAGCTATGTTGTTATTATGTTATCTAAAATACTTGATAATACGACATAAAGTTGTTAGCTTTTCTTAAAATAAATTTATTTTTTAGGAGTTTAAATATGGTTAGTTCGATTATTTTACCGCCTGATTATAAGCCATCTGCAGATGAAGAGTATATGTGTGATTTACACCTTGAATATTTTCGGCAAAAGCTTGAAAACTGGAAAAAATCTTTAGTGAATCAATCTAAAGACACGCTTGATGAGCTTCGTGCCGGTGGATTAAACCAACCTGATGATGTTGACAGAGCATCGTTAGAAGCCGATAAATCTATTGATTTAAGAACAAAGGATCGTGCTCGTAAACTTATCAGCAAAATCAATGAAGCTTTAGAACGCATTGAAGACGGGTCATACGGGTATTGTGAAGAAACATCAGAACCAATCGGTTTGGCTCGTTTAGAAGCAAGACCTATTGCCACTCTTTCAATTGAGGCGCAAGAACGCCACGAAAGAATGGAAAAAACCTATGATGATGAAGCTTAAAAAAAGATGAGTAACACCAAAGATTTTATATTAGCATCAGGTTCTCCGCAACGGATTCGTTTGTTGGAGCAAATCGGATATAAACCAAAAAAGATTAAGCCTGCTGACATTGATGAAAATTGTTTACCGCACGAAAAACCTTTGCCCTATGTCAATCGTATGGCCCTAGAAAAAGCTAAAGCAATTGCCAAACTTTATCCTAACGAAAACGTTTTGGCCTGTGACACCATTGTAACTGTCGGATTACGCATTTTACATAAGTCAAAAAATGTCGATGAACAATTAAAAGTTATGAATTTGTTATCGGGCAGAAATCACAAAGTGATAAGTGCGGTATGCTTAATTGATAAAAATGGAAAAATAACAAAGCGCACCGTCACCACCAGAATAAGTATGAAAAGACTTTCTGAAGAAGAAATAAGTCAATATATCAAGAGCAATGAATGGGTTGGTGTTTGCGGATATAAAATTGAAGGTTTGCTTGCCGGATTTGTAAAAAATATGGTAGGTTCATTTACCGGAGTTGTCGGACTTCCTTTGTATGAAACAAAAAATTTATTAACAGGAGCAGGTATAAAATGATTGCAGATACCCTAATTTATGAAAAAAATGATGAAACCGTCAGATTGGCAGCTTTAGACAATGGAGATATGACGGAGTTTGACTTGTACAATGAAAAAAATGCCGTTGAAGGTAATATATATTTGGGAAAAATCAGCAAGAAAATAGAACTTGCTAACGGACATTTCGGTTTTTTGGTTGATATCGGCGATAGTGAACTTGCCTTTTTAAATACCTTTGAGCACGATTTAAAAGAGATCAGCATGAGCCAAGGACAAAGCATTGTAGTTCAGGTTTCGCAAGAAAAAAGAGCCGAAAAAGGGGCAAAAGTGGTTCGCAACATTCAAATTGTCGGTACAACTTTGGTATATCGTCCGTTTAAGATGGGTGTTGATGTTTCTTCAAAAATTGAGGACAAAGAACTGGCCAAAACATACAAATCCGCCGTATGGGAAAATATCTCAGGTCAGGAAGGTTGGGCCTTAAGGACGGCTGCGGTTGAATTTGCAGTTGATGATGTCTTGGAAGAAATGGTAAAACTTCGCACAATTTATGAAAATATCAGAATAAAAGCTCGTAATGCTGTGGCACCTTCGTTGTTATATGTCAGAGAAAATCCGTTATATGAATATATTCGCCGTTATAAAGACACCTTAAAAAAAGTGGTTGTAAACAATCATAATCTGCTTGATGAACTGAACAATGTTTTAGGTGAAGATATGGCAGAATATAATGTAAAACCATTTGCCGAATTTGGGCTTGATGAACAACTGATTGAGGCCTTAAACCGCAGTGTATCATTAAAAAGCGGCGGCAATATTCACATTGAACAGACAAGAGCTTGTGTAACTATAGATGTTGATACGGCTGATTTAAAATCAGGCGGCAATGTATCAAAAGCTAATGACGAAGCCGCATTTGAAATTGCTCGTCAAATCAGGTTAAAAAATCTTTCAGGCAAAATCATTATTGATTTTGCCGGTTCATCGGAATATCGTTTTATGAAGCCGGTGATTGAAATTCTAGAAACAGAACTTGCCGATGACCCGAGTCGAGCAAGAGTTTTGGGATTGAGCAAAGCCGGCAATATTGAAATTTTGCGCCAACGCAGAAGACCATCTCTATTGGATATCTTCACCGAAGAATGCTCTGCTTGTCAAGGCACCGGAAGGGTTGAAAAATAATGGCAAAATTGCACAAATGTCCAATTTGCGGGCAAGATACCGACAATGATAAATATCGTCCGTTTTGTTCCAAACATTGCGCCGATGTCGATTTAGGCAGATGGTTTAACGGCTCATATTCTGTTCCGGCGCAAGAACTTGATGAGCAAGATTATGAAGAACTTGAAAAAGAACTAAAATCTGAAAATAAAAATTAAGTAACTTCATACTCCACAAATAATAAAATTTAAGGGAAGGTTTTGACCTTCCCTTAAATATTTAACAGATTAGTATCTCTTTGCCATTTCGGACAACGGAATAACCTTAATTTTATCGGCAAAACCTGCTGCGCCAAACTCAACATAACGAGCTTCGCAAACTTTTTGCATTTCCTCAATAGCCGGTTTTAAGTATTTACGCGGGTCAAATTCTTTGGGATTCTCAGCAAACACCCTGCGAATTGCACCGGTGATGGCCATACGGCAGTCAGTATCAACATTAACTTTTCTCACACCCGATTTAATGCCTCTGATAATTTCTTCAACCGGCACACCGTATGTTTGAGGAATAGCACCGCCATAAGCATTGATTAAATCTTGCAATTCTTGCGGAACAGAAGAAGAACCGTGCATAACCATATGAGTATTAGGCAATTTTTGATGAATTTTTTCAATTACATCAATAGCCAAAATGTCCCCGTCGGGTTTGCGAGTAAATTTATAAGCACCGTGTGATGTACCAACGGCAACTGCCAAAGCATCAACATTGGTTTCTGCCACAAAACGAGCTGCCTCATCAGGGTCGGTAACCAAGCGTTTTTTATCAATAACACCTTCAGCACCGTGACCGTCTTCTTTATCGCCTTTTCCGGTTTCTAACGAGCCGATAACACCAAGTTCACCTTCAACCGAAGCACCGACGGCATGAGCACGAGCAACAACTTCTTTGGTTACATTTACATTATATTCAAAAGAAGAAGGAGTTTTGCCGTCAGCTTCTAAGGAACCATCCATCATCACTGAAGAATAGCCGTTCACAATGGCCGACTGGCAAATATTGATTGATGAACCGTGGTCTTGATGTAAACAAATCGGCAATTCGGGGAACATTTCAATTCCGGCTTGAACCATATGACGAATCATCGGATCTCCGGCAAATTTACGAGCACCGGTTGATGTTTGCAAAATAACCGGAGCATTAACTTTTTTAGCTGCTTGTAAAACAGCAATCACTTGTTCCATATCATTAATGTTAAATGCCGGAACCCCATATCCGTTTTCGGCAGCATGGTCAAGAATTTGACGCATAGAAACTAAAGGCATATTATTCTCCTTAAAACATATATTTTTAACTCAAGGCAAATATATGCCAAATGCAACAATTTGCAAGCATAATCTGACAATCTATAAACAATGATTTTTATTTTTGTTGTTGCAAAGAATAAAATTTATAATATTCGCCTTGGTCTTCAAGCAGTTGTTTATGTGTCCCTCTTTCAACAATTTTGCCCTTTTTTAAGACAATAAGCTCGTCCATTTCGTTTAAGGTTGAAAGTCTGTGCGCAATGGCAATTACGGTTTTATTTTTCATCAGTTGTTTTAACGATTTTTGAATATATAATTCGCTTTGACTGTCAAGCGATGATGTTGCTTCATCTAAAATTAAAATCGGAGCATTTTTTAAAATCGCTCTGGCAATGGCGATTCGCTGTCTTTCACCACCAGAAAGCATAACACCTCTTTCACCGACCTTACTTTCATATTTATCGGGCAAGTTCATAATAAAATCGTGAATATAGGCTTTTTTGGCTGCCGATATAACTTGTTTGTCGGTTGCTCTTGGATTGCCATAGCGAATGTTTTCCATAATGGATCGATTAAATAAAGTGCTTTCTTGCGGTATTACGGCAATTTTGGAACGCAAAGATTCTTGAGTGACCTCAGATATATCTTTTCCGCCGATTAAAATTTTTCCGCTATTAATGTCATAATATCGTGACAACAATTTGATTAGGGTAGATTTGCCGGCGCCAGAATGCCCGACAAGCCCGATTTTTTGATTAGGCTGAATTTTCAAAGAAAATTTATTGAATATTTTTTTATTGTTCCTGTAACAATAAGTAATTTTATCAAAAACAACATCATTGCTTTTGATTTTTAATTTTATAGCAGCTGGCTTATCTTTAACTTCGCAAGGCTTGTTTAAGAGCTCCAAACCATCTTTGATTGAACCGAAAATTTGTGCAAATCCGCTGGCAAAAAAGCCCATATTTCTAATGGAATTGGTCATGGTTGTAAACAAAGATGTAACCAAAACAACATCTGCCACACTCAAATTGTACTTGTGCCAAAAATAAAAGACCAAAGCATATGATAAAATGTATAATACATCGAACGAACTTCTTGAAATCCAATTTATTTTTGCGACTTTCAAAAATTCTTTTCTTTGGGCAATGGCAGATTTTTTAACTGCTTTAAAATAATTATGCTTTTCAAAAAAATAATTGGCAAAGCTTTTAACCAAAACCGAATTTGTAACCGTATCCACAAAAACACCATTGGCTTCGGAAGTGAGTTTTGATTTTAAAGCCGCATAAGGTGTAATTTGTTTTTTAAAATATAAAGTAAAAACCAAAAACAGTAAATTTAATACCCCTAACAACAGAGCTAAAGTACCATCGGCAAAAGCAATAAACACAATACACATTCCGATTTCCATAATCGGCAAGGTAAGACCGAACAATAAATTTAAGTACATATTGTCAACATTGGTTAATATATTGCGTACTTTTGAGGAAATATTACCTGACATTTCTTCTTCAAAAAAGCTGATTGAGTGTTTATGTGTCATAACAAATAAATCTTTAGATAGTCTTGCATTAAAGAATGAAACGAAATAAGCTTCAACGATTCGGCGCAAAGCATCGCCGGCGCTTAAAAGCAAAATCACTATCGCAAAATACATCAAATATTTGAAAAGAGTGGCAAAGATGTCAGGATATAATTTCGGATTGGTGATAACCCCTATCATCTCAGCCACCAGATAATTTTGCATACGCATCAAAAAACTTGCAACCAAAAACATTACAAGCAATGCACTAACCATATATTTGGCTTGCTTAATATATTTATATAAAAAATTCCAGACGGATAAATTGCTCATGTTTTTCCACTATACCTAATTTCAAATCCGGTTTAAGTATACACAACAGCATTGATGATTTCAACGAAAATAAGCAATAAACAATCACTCTATACATCAGGTGCATAAAGCCGCCTTAATTATTTAGGTAACCAACAGTAACTTCCATATGCACTACACGGTGAAGAATCATAACATATCCATCCGCTGTCATCACCTTGAAAATATTCTGTTTCATAACATGATGAATTACTATTTTCACACGCACTTTCACTACTATACTTACACTCAGCAACAATTCTGGTATAATTACATCCCTGTAGACAATCTTGATACTCCTCAAAATCCTGATCAAAACTAGCTTGATCAAAGCTCACGTTATAACTATCGTGACACCCATCATAATTACCATACATCGTACAATCAGATACAGTATCTTCATTAATATATCTATTTGGATTCGGAGCATTGCAAGAACAGGTTTCACAACCTGTACCGGCAGAATTTAAGGTGTATCCTTCCTTACACCCCGTCAGCTCATAACAACCGTTAACTTCTGTACAATCAGTATTAGCATTGGCATTTTCACAAGCTGTTTCATCAGCATAAGTACAATTAATATTACATCCGGTATTATTGTCATTTGCCGAGTAGCCCTCATTACAAGCATTAAAGG
>JAFTYO010000034.1 GCA_017464685.1 Alphaproteobacteria bacterium | reverse complement strand
GTATATTTGTGGGTAGTGTTCATGGATTTCTTGCAACCGTTTCTTAAAAAATCCATACACCCCTGCATTAAATATTTTCTTGCGGTATTTTGTCACTATCACTATATGATAGTGGCAGTGATACACGCAGTTACTTTGTTTACTATACTTTACCTCTTCCATTCTCATAGTATAGCGTGAAGATTTAGGATTGTCTACATCTACCTGCTTACGCAGGTAGTGTTACGTACGAACCATAAAAAAACGCACCTTTGACAAGGTGCGTTTGAATTAGAGATATCTCTCAAATCGGCAAATCATCGTGCCGGCTTTATACATCGAAAGTTCAGTAGAAAAGCATCTTCATGCTATTTCAATGAAACGTTCTTCAAGCGGGGCAGAGCTATTGTGAAATATTTCACTTGGAAGCATAGTACCTTTCGGTATTTTTCCAAACTCTTTTACGAAAAACTTGTCAACTTTTTCACTCGGAATTTCTTTTTTTACAGATTTCATAAAACAACAATTTTAATTAAACATAAAAGTAATAAACATTTCTACAATGTATGGCTGTTTTGTTCTTTTGTTAAGCTTTTTTCAGTGAAATATAGTCAGATTATATTTTTAAAACTTCGTAATTTAAAAATCTTCTTTATTTTTCAGTTTATTATATCTTTTTCTGATACATTCTATGGCGGTTTTGTGTATGCCGTTTGTAATTTCATAATAAATATAACGGCCTTTTCTGTATGAAGAAACAAACCCGTCATCACGCAATCTTTTTAAATATTGCGAAACTTTCAGTTGTTCGGAATCTATACCGCTTATAATGTCGGAAACATTGGTTTGTCCGTTTATTAACAGATATTCTAAAATACGCATTTTATCAAAGTTTGCAAACAGCTTTATCTGATTGGCGGCCATATTGGTATAATCTTTGGGTAATATGGCCTTAAACCCGTCAAGCAGATAATTAAAATCATTTGCCATATAACCGAAAAGTTTTCTTAAACACACAAATATACTTGCCGGATATTCTTCTTCAATGCGGTAATATACAAAAATCCCGACTCTTTTGGTGGTGACAAGACCTGCTTCTCTTAGTTTTTTTAAGCTTTGTGAAACAAAAATTTGTTCAGCTCCCAAACCATTAGCAATGGAAGAAACAGACGATTGACCGTTTACATCTAAAAACTCTAAAATTCTTAAACGCAAAGGATGGGAGATATAAGATATTCCCTTTACGGCTTTTTTCATTATCTCAGGTGGAAGCTGAACTTTATCCATATTATATCAGCTTTCTATTTTTTTAAAAATGGTCTTATATAGGTATCAAATTTTAATCTGTAACTGTTAGACCATCCCATAATATGTTTATCTCCCAGGCAAAATAATGGCACACCAATATTATTTCCCAAATTAAATTTTTTAGCACATTCAAATAGCAATTTTTTTCCTTTTGGGGTGGCTACATCCATTTGTATAATGTCGACATTATCATATTTTTTGCTGATATATTCCCTGGCTTCATGACAGTGAGGACAAGTTTGGGAAAAAAATAAATAGGCTTTACTGTTGTCAAGTCCGGAGTTTTCTTCATTACATCCGGTGAGCATCAACAACGAAAGCAAAAATGTTCCAAAAAGTTTTTTCATAATGGAAGTCCTTTCTTATTCTATGCAACAGTCAACAGCTTTTCTGACAAAAGCTTTCATCTTGGATAATGCGGAAGTTTTTTCATTTGTGACTTCTTGTTTTTGAACAATCTGTTTATCATTTGTCACTTTTGTGGTGCTTTCATTTATTTTGGCAGTGATTTTTTTGACATCTTCAATGCTTGTTTCAACCCATTTGAGGTCTTCAATTTTGAGCATATTCATATTTAAACCCCAGAACAAACAATACATATCATATGATTTATTGAACAAATCATATGCTTGTTCGGTGTTACCTAAGCTTTGTTGTTTGGTGCCGACTTCTAAAAGACGCATAGATGTTGCAAGCAAGTGTTTGGATATGCACCAAACTTCGCCTTCATATGAAGGGATAATTTTTTGCATCAGATTTTTGCGTGTTTCTCTTACTTCTTCAATTAAATCATAAAATGCGGTTTTGCCGGTTTTGGCTCCCGAAAACACCAAGTGTTCTTCAATGGAAATCAAATTCATGATGGCAATGGTTAAATCTTGGTCCGAAGACAAATCTTTCGGGTTTACTTTTTTTGTGCTGTCAATACGTTCAACAAATTCTTTTACGTTTTTGGCTTTATCTTTCATAGTTCCTCCTAAAAATTTGGTATAAATCATATGTAACATAAACTATATGTATAAAAGTTGTCAAGTGTTAAAATATAAAAAAATCTCCCTTGTAGATAATATGCAAGGGAGATTTATATATTTATTTTGCCATACGAATTTCTTCAACTTCAATTACGGTCGGATTCATCATATTTTTATCAACTTCACCTTCAATAATGACAATATCATTTGGGGTTACCGTAATACCGGCCCAGTCATCACCATCAATTTCGATGAGCATAGTTCCGGTATTGTCCTTAAAGTTGTAAGTTTCATCACCGGTTTTTTCCAAAATTGTGCCCTGCATTACAACATAATCACCATCTTTGAGTTGTTCGATTTCGGAAACGGTGACCATTTGTTGTTTGTTATTATTTTGAAAACCGCCTTTATCGGTATCGTTTGCCGAAGCATTTATGGTGGTAGCAAACAAGGCTGCTACGGTGAGCATTAAAATTTTTTTCATCGGTTTTTCCTCCTAATAAAATTATTACCGCTGAAGATATATGCTTTAAAGTGGGGTTTTAAATAAAAAATAATGTTTACTTTTAAATTTTAAGGTGTATTTTCATCAATTCAGTAGAGAAAGGAAAATGTAAAATGAAAAATATGACACAAGGCAACCCGACTAAGTTAATTTTACTGTTTAGTTTGCCGTTGCTCATAGGTAACATATTTCAACAACTTTATAATATCTCGGATATTTTGATTGTGGGGCGTTTGCTTGGTGTAAATGCTTTGGCAGCACTTGGCTCAACTGCTCCGTTATATTTTGTGTTTTTGCTTATATCCTTTGGATTTACTGGTGGCTTAACGGTTATTACCGCACAAAAATTTGGCGCAAAAAATTATGATTTAATGCGAAAGTCCATGACTCATTGTGTGTATGCCAGCACGGTTTTGAGTGTGCTGATTATGAGTTTTTTGCTTTCTTTTTTACATCCTTTTTTAATATTGATGAATGTACCGGAAGTTATTTTGGAAGATTCATATAATTTTATGGCGGTTTTGACTGGCGGTATGGTTATGATTGTTTTCTACAATCTGTTGTCGGGTTTTATAAGAGCAGTGGGTGACAGTAAAACACCATTGTATTTTCTGATATTTTCCACCGTTTTGAATGTGATTTTTAATTTTATCCTTATCTATTATGCCAAGCTCGGGGTTGTAGGCTCGGCTTTGGGAACGGTCAGCGCCATAACAATAGCGGTAATTTTGTGTTTGATGTATATGTACAAAAAATTTCCGATTATGAGGTTGAAAAAATCAGATTGGAAATATGATAAAGGTTTTATGAAAGAACACTTGGCGGTAGCAATTCCAATGGCTTTGCAATTTTCGGTTTTATCATTAAGTTTTATGATTATACAAAGTGTGTGTAATTCTTTCGGGCCCGATGTAATTGCGGCATTTACCGCCGCTTTAAGAATTGAGCAACTTGCAACTCAGCCTTTATTGGCTTTGGGAATTGCTTTGGCGACATATTCGGCGCAAAATTGGGGTGCAGGAAAACTTGCCCGCATCAGAAAAGGAGTCAGAATTTCGGCTCTTATTTCGCTTAGTATTGCTGTTTGTATATCCTTGTTGGTGCGCTTTGTCGGAAGCTCAATGATTTCGATATTTATTAAAGACGAAAGCCCGATTATCATAGAAATCGGTAAAGACTATTTGCGTATCAGTACATTTTTTTATTTTTTCTTGGGCATGATATTTGTATTTCGCAACACATTGCAAGGTATGGGAAAACCTCTCATTCCGCTTATCGGAAGTTGTGTAGAGTTGGCTGTGCGTTCATTTGCTGCCATTTATCTGGCAAAAGTTATCGGTTATAAAGGAATTTTTTATGCCGGCCCGATTGCGTGGGTGGGAGCCTCTCTTGTGGTAATGCTCGGATATGCGGTTGTTATTTATCATTTGAAAGCATCAAAAACCAAAAACTACTATCTGATGAATAAGCACAGAATTGGCCTTTGTTCTTCGATTACGGGCTCAAACCAAACACCGGCAGCCGAGTAAAAGTAAAAAAGATATATATCTATTTATATATAAAAAATATTTGCCCAAAGCAGGAAACTATATTATAAATATTCGTAAATATAGTTATTTATCGGAAATTACTTATGAGTAAAGTTAATACTTATTATATTGTTTCAGGCGGTTTTGACCCTATACATGAAGGGCATATTCAGATGATAGAAGCAGCTTATAATTTATCTGACGGAGTTATAGTGCTCGTTAATTCCGATATGTGGTTGTGTAGAAAAAAAGGCAAAAATTTTCATTCGATAAAGACCAGAAAGGTGATTCTTGAACATATTAAAGGTGTTATTGATGTAATCGAATTTGATGATACCGATGAAACGGCTTCTGACGGTATTATTAAAGTTCGCAATAAATATCCTGATGCAAACCTTGTTTTTGCAAATGGTGGAGACAGGGGAAAAGATAATATTCCGGAAATAGAAGTATGCCGAGCATACAATGTGGGTTTGGCTTTTGGTGTCGGCGGAGATTATAAAGCAAATTCCTCATCTTGGATTTTAAATAAATGGGAACAAAAGGAGTAATTATATGAGAAAGCTCATTGTTATACCTACATATAACGAACGCAAGAATATTGAAGAGTTGCTCGGCAATATATTTAATTTTGTACCCGATGTAAATGTCCTAATTGTTGATGATAATTCTCCGGATGGTACCGGAAGTTTGGTAAATGATTTAATAGATAAAAAGGTTTTCGATAATCGGCTTTTTGTGTTGCATCGTGCCGGTAAATTGGGATTGGCAATTGCTTATATCGAAGGCTTTACTTGGGGAATTGAAAACGGATATGATGTTTTTTTGAGTATGGATGCCGATTTTTCACATAATCCGAAATACTTACCTGAAATTTTTTCTGCAATGAAAGAATACGATTTAGTTATCGGTTCAAGGTACATAAAGGGTGGAGGGTTGAAAGACTGGCCTTTTTTGCGTCGTTTAATTTCCAGAGGCGGAAATTTGTATGCTCAGATTATGCTGATGACCAAAACTCGTGATTTAACAGGCGGGTTTAATTGTTATCATAAAAAATTTCTTGAGAAAATTAATCTAAACAGCATTGTATCCAAAGGATATTGTTTTCAAATTGAAATGAAATTCAGGCATATTTTGTCAGGGTGCAAAATAAAGGAAATTCCGATTGTTTTTACAGACAGAATTATGGGAGTTTCTAAAATGAGCGGGAGTATTTTCAAGGAAGCGGTGTTAAATGTGGTTAAATTGTCACTTATCCGTTATCTAGTGCACGTAATAAGGCATCTTTATCTTCAATATTACTAAAACATTTCATCAACAAGTCTGTATCTTCAGTAATTTTACCTCCCACTGAACGCAACAACAACTCTCTTAAAACTTGTTCATTGTCACAAAAATCTATCAAGTCATCAATATTCTTATCATAATCTATTTTGTCTGCTTTTATATCTTGTAAAACTTTTTCATAAATTTTATCCTTCATATTCGGCATATAATGTCTAAGTGTATAATAAAATTTATAGTTTTGATTTTCACTAGATTGTATAAATTTAAAAACTTCAGGTTCTGCAGCCGGATTAACTTGTACAATAGCAGACAGTGTTTCACAAGCCATATCAGGATAGTAACTTATATCGTTTTTTAGTGTTAATTCAAAAGTGGCTAATAATTGTTGCATATCAATATGATCAATCTTTGAAATTTCAAGCAATGTACGATAAGTTTCACTTATGTCTATGGGTTTCTCATCTGCTAACGATTTGTTTATCATAGATAAAATATGCATTGCTGTATCTTTATCAACAAGAGAAGATAATCGGGAAACATCCTTACCATCCTTAAATAGCTCATTTATAACATCAATCTTGTCTTGCATATTGTACTCCCAACTATACTGTATATCCCATTTCTCTAAAACAAAGAAACGAGTACAATTTTAGCATTTTTACGAAACATCAATCAAGTTTATAACAATACTTCATCACTTATTATATCTAAATGTTAACATAAATCTTTTATGGATTCAACAAAAAATGATATCAATTCTGCCGTCAGTGTTTGGTTTGAGCCCGTAATTGAAGGACAAATGATAAAACAAAATCTTTTACTTGATAGCGATAATTGCTTATATGCTACAAAAGAGGGCTTTTTGCTGTTAAACAAAATCATAGAAGATTTATGCTGTTAATCTTTCTTAACATTACCTAACGATAATATTCGAAAATATTTCTGCTTATCAATAAGCTTTTCCGCTTGTTTCACATCAATTTTATTGAAACAATAAAATCTGCCATTATACATTTCTGCAAATGAAATATCACATTTCGCATATTCATTGTCCCACCACAATATAGAAAGGTGATATATATCCTTATATTTATTTAGATTTTTAATATTATCCTCTTCTTTTACAACTTCATCTTTGTATAAAACTAAGTAGCTTTCATATAATGTTGAATAAAGTTTTACATCTTTTCCATAAAACATCATATTTATATGACCCCATGTATGATCATATAATACCAAAGTATCTTCTGACATATTTTCTTCAATAAATTTTTTCATTTCTCCTAATTTTTCATCATTAGCTTTATAATAAAATTCACTATAACCGACTAAAAATACAGGGAATAAGAAAAGTAAAAACATTGTTCTGTATTTTTTAAAATGCACAAAAGCTACAGCCACACTTAAATAAAGCAACCCAACCGGAATAGATAAATATTTTGCCACTAAATTAGGTCTGAAAAATACAGAAGATAAAATAGAAATAATATAGATACTCCAAAATACCCAAACGGCTCGTTTTACAACCATATGTATAATATTTTTCTTATCTTTATCTATCAAAAATTCAAAAATCAATAACCAACATAAAATTCCGAAAAATTCAGCAAACAGATAATATACTTCTATCAAACTTTCATAAATCATAAATCCACCCTTGATAGAATAAAATAAGTGATTCATCGTCGGGAACCAATTTGCTTTCATATTTTCATATTGTTGCATAAAAGCAAACAACCAAGGTGTATAAAGAAGAGAAATAAAAACACCACCCAAGAAAAACTTTTTAAGAGTTTGATATTTTTTAAGCCTTATTAAATCAACAAAAACCACTCCCCAAATAACCACAGTCAAAATTGCTGCATAATAATGAGTATAAAGAGAAAGAATGGAAAACACTCCAAAAAACAACCAATCAAATTTTTTAGGCTTGTAAACCATCAACATGGCATAAACAAAAGTTCCCGTAATCAAAAAAACAGCTAACGGATACATTCTCATATTCATAGCCAAGAAATATGCTGATGGCAGTAGGAAAACTGAAGCAATAAAAACAAGAGCCATCTTATCACCTAACAAACGTCTGACCGGAAAAACACCTAACAATGCCAGCATTAAAAAAGTAAATAATGTTGCAATGCGCATCGGCAAAATATTGTAGGCATCTCCACCAAATAAAACACACCAAAACTTTGCATATAAATAAGAAAACGGCAGATGTCCGTCTTCTGATGCAATAATTCTTATCATCTCCGCAACAGAAAACCTATTCATCAGCATTGTATATTGTTCATCATGACTGGCATTTATCAGATTTATATACGGAACATAAAGAAGCAAACCGCATACTATCAACACAAAACTTTTTTTATAAAATGACAACTCCATAAAAGGTTTGATAAAAACTTCATATATATCCTCAAAACCTTTTTGAAAAAAATTTTTTAATATTTTAATCATAATCTATCCTTTTTTCTTATAAGAATGAATTGTTGATTGATAAATTTTGCAGTTTAAAAAATGTGGAAATAAAAACTAAAATTATTGATAAATTGATTGAAACTGAGCGCAAACATTGGCGTCCGAACATATTGCGACTGTCGCAAGAATTATTTACACATATTCAAGATGAAAATGATGTAATATCCTTACTTAATAATGAAGATATGCGAGATTATACACTTGAAAACATATATAGTGGAGGTGAAACAGCAAGAAGATGGTGGGATATAGAAGATTATGAGGCTAATGAACAGCTTATAGAAGAACGATCTGGTTATAGAAAGAAATTTAATACGCCAAATATAAGGAAACATATTATTGATTTGCATTTTAATGAGCAAGGCAGTTATTTGGATTATTTGGAAAAATCAACAGATAAAAAAACATTAGAGAAAGAAGTGTTTGATTATGCTATTGAGAACAATAATATTCAAGCATTTAACTGGGTATCTTTAAACTCATCAGATGATGAACGGGTAAAATATTGTTTTGATAAGATAAGTGAAACCGCCTCTGAGCAAGAATTAAGTAATTATCCTTTGCTAGTGCTTAAATTGGCTGATGAAGCGATTAAATCAGGCGATAAAGATAAAATTAATAATGTTAATAACATATTACACTCTTGTGATGATGCAACAGTTTTTGATATAGACCGTCAAATAATGGGTTTTTTAATGCATCATTTTAACGATAATATGTTAGAATCTGTTAATAATTTGAGAGGGTTTTATGGCTTAAAAACCATTGTTGAAGATTATGATATTAAAGAAGCCAATTTGAGAGCTGTTGAACGCCTTGAATTTATGGGAATGATTGGAGTTACCGATGTTGACAGTCCATATTATAATTTTGAACATTCCGCAGCATATCGTAGTTTTAAGCCAGATTATGACAAACGATATAAGCTAAAGGATTATGATTTAACTCAAAGCAATGCTGTAAAAATTTTATTGGAACACGATTTTAAAAAACTGGTAAAGAAACTTCCTCGTGCCTTGGCTGTTTCTCAAGTTCCTCCGGATATTGTTAATGATCTTAATGTTAAAGATTTAAGTGCAATTTTGATAGAATCAGAAGGTATCGATACAAGTTTTAGAAGCATGGTTGATATTGAAGAAATAACAGGTTCAAGAAAGCCAAGTATCAGAGAACAATTTTGGAAGGATGTAGCAAATGATAAAGAATTGGTTTACTTTATTTCTAAAGATTTGATAAGTAAAGGAATTAGTCAAGAAGATATAGATACAATATGGGAAAATGCAAAAACAACAGGAAGTCCAAATTATGATGAGAATAATGAAAGAAATGTCAGCTCTGTATATTTGCAAGTTCATCATAGAATAGCACTTAAAGATGGTGGTAAAAATGAAAAGGATAATTTTATAATTGTATTAAATATTCCAGATCGTCTAAACACACATAATCCGCTTCATCAATTTGATACGCCACTTGATTTTTTATGTGTAACAGATGATGTGAAATATCCGATAAAGCAGATTGAGAATGCAAGTCAGGTGCAAGGAAAAAAACGTAAAAAAATTTATACGGTTATGAAATCTGATGAAGAAAACTCTGAGAATAATCTTGTCAGATACTATGGAGGAGCAACTGAAGAAAGTATTTATGTTGGAGATATAAAAAACAGAGAACTGGATGAAAAAATAAAAGCAAAGATTGATAAGTTAAAGGATAAAATTACAACTAAAATTTCCGATATGCCGATTGTTGATGAAAAACACAAAAATACAAATATATTGCCTGCCGGAAAAAAGATAAGAAAACGTCGTGAACAAAGGGAATAAAGGGGAGTAAAATGTCATTGATTGAAAAAATAAAAACTGCAAGATTAGAACTTGCTGATGGATTTAAATCTGATGATATTGTTAGATATCAACAAAAATTAAAAAGAGCTAATGTTGCACCAATACCTTTATCGTATGCAAAAATGCTTGAGAAAATCGGCGCTATAGCATCTGAAGATGCTTTTCTTTACGGAATTGTAAATGATAATAATATGCTTTTTTATGATATTTATAAAAGAAATACCGAACACACCGGTATTAAACAGAGCAATCTTTTATTGTTAGGAGATAATAGAGGAGAATATTTGTGTTACAGTTGGCAAGATAAGGCATATATTATTTTATCAAAAGAAAATTTTACAGTGATAAAAAAAATTAAAATTCTTGAAGAAGTAGTAATCTATTTTCTAAGAGATTATATTTAACAACATAAATCTTCTATGATTTTGTTTAACAGTAAGAAACCTTCTTTTGTAGCGTAAATACAATCGGAGGTTTCTTTTATCAGATTTACGTTTAAGAGATTTTCTTTAGCTTTAAGATTAATAAAATCATCAAAAACAATACCGCAGATTTGTTTAAAATGGTCTTTATTTATACCTTCTCTTAAGCGCAATCCCATAATCAGCAGTTCTTCGGCTCGTTCTTGGGGAGATAGCTTTTCCATATTATGCGGATAGGTAATGGCATAGTGTTCATCGTTTATTTTTAATCGTCCGTGAGCAGATTGTCCAATGCCGATATAGTCATCACCCAACCAATAACATTTGTTATGGCTCGATTGATATCCGCTTTTAGCAAAGTTTGAAACTTCATATTGCGGGTATCCGTTATTTTCTAAAAAAGTTACGGTATCAGAATACATTTTTGCGGCCAATTCTTCATCAAGAGCCTTAACCCCCTTTAATGCAAAAACCGTGCCTTCTTCAATGGTTAATTGGTATAATGACAAGTGCTTAAAACCAAAGTTTACGGCTTGTTCAAGTTCTTGTTGCCAACAATTAAAGTTTTGGTTGGGCCTTGCGTAAATCAAATCTATTGAGTGATTATCAAAATTTTTCAACACTTCATCTACGCTATGTAAAGCCTGATTTAAATTATGTGTACGTCCCAAAAACCTTAAATCTGCCTCGTTTAAGGCTTGCACACCTAAGGACAACCTGTTAACTCCGGCATTTTTAATGAGTTTGAACATATTTTCATATTCGGAATTTGGGTTGGCTTCCAAGCTGATTTCAACATCGGTTTGAGTTTTCCAGAGCTTATAAATATGTTCAATTATACGAGATATATTTTCAGGTTTAATAAGGGAAGGGGTGCCGCCGCCAAAGAAAACAGAACGCACAATTCTGTCAGGCACCAGGTTGTGATAATATTCAAGCTCGTCAATGTACGAATCTATAATGGCAGTCTGATTAATGTCTTTTTTAACATTTTTAAAAAAATCACAATAAGGGCATTTGCTTTTGCAAAAAGGCCAATGGATATAAACAGAAAGCGGTTTTATATTCATCGGCCCAATTCTTTCAAGCAAGTTTTGTTTATACCAAAATTGTATCCAAGAGCTCTTTGGCATAAGCTCTCAATTCGGGATTGAGCATTAACGAGAGTTTTAAGTTTGCTCTGGCCAATTCATCATTGGTGCCACAATCAAACCTCAAACCTCGGCACAATACACCGGTTAAGGGTACTCCTCTTTGAGCTGCCAAATTTAAGGCATCGGTAAGATTAATCTCACCGTTTGAACCGTTTTTGACTTCGGGTAAAATGTCCATAATAACATTGGGCAAAATATATGGTCCCATACTGGCATAATTTGATGGTACTTCTTCTAATTTCGGTTTTTCAACCAAACCTTTAGCCTGTACCGTTCTGCCGTCTCTGACAGCACCGACAAGGGCTCCGTATCTGACCATTTCGTCTTTTGGAAATTCAATAATATTTTCAACTATACCACCGTTTTTTTCATAAACTTCCACGAGTTGTTTTAAGATACCGTCACCATGAAAATTGATGTAAATATCATCAGGCCACATTACAATAAAATCTCTTTTACCGACAATTTCTTTTGCCATCAAAATTGCGTGACCGTTGCCCAGAGGCTCTTTTTGTTCGGCAAACGAAAATTTCATACCCTCCGGAATTATGTCTTTAACAGCTTTTAATAAATCAATTTTACCTTTTTGTTCAAGATGTTTTTCAAGCCAAGGGTATGGAGCAAAATATCTTTCAAAAAGATGTTTACAGGATTGATCACTGTAGATAAAAACAATTTCTTTAACACCGATTTCTTTACACGCATTTACGGCATATTGGATAATCGGCAGATTATTAAGGGTTAAAAAACCTTTGTGTAAAACTTTAGTTGCGGGGAGGTTGCGGGTAGATAAACCGGCAACCGGTAAAATACAAACTTCTGGTTTGTTTGACATATGTAAACTCCAAATAATTCGGTTAATATTATGTCTTGTAATATACCAATTTGTTTTACATTTTGCAAGAGTGCTTTTAGCTTATTTACACAGCAACTTTTTTATCGTTGATAAAGATTTTACATCATAACCGATTCAAAACCATTATCTTGTATGCGCTTATGATTGATGGCATTTTGAATGATTTGTCCGTAGCGGTTTGAAATTTGATATATTCCCTCAAAACGAGACCGCTCCGACTGAGATAAACCGTCAAAAGCTTCTTCGATATCTAAAGATGCAGATGGTGCAAATTCATCAAAAGTTGGGTCTAACTTACCAATCATACGAAGAAAACACATTTTGTTGGTTTCACCATCAGGATTAAACGATTCTTTGGCTTCAAAATCATTTAACGATTCGGGCATATATTCATTATATAAGAACTCACGACAATATTGATATGTTCCGTCGGTATGTTCTGGTTCAGCACCAATCGGGATATATCCGTCATCTTCAATACGTCTGATTTTATCAACAACCATCATATTATATTGATGTATGGCGTTTTTATTGATCTGTGCAATTCTATTGAGCAAAATGGTTTTTTTTGCATTTTTTTGAGCTAATTCTTTTTGTTCAATTTTGTTGCCTTTTGCTTCAATTTCTTTTTCAATTTTTCTGACTTCTTCATAAAGCTTATGTGTCCTGATATCTGCCATATAAAGAGTGTGTATTTTTAATTGAATTTCAACTTCTCTTACGTTGCCAAGCTCATCGGGAATATGTAAAACTATTTTAATGTCATAATACATTTTTGGATTTTTAGATAATTTGCCATTAAAACGATTTCGAGTTTCACCATCAACAATATAATATGGTTCATTTTCTTTTATTTTATTTTCTTCTTCCGAGGATGTGTTTTTATAAAGTGTTCTGTCTTTTTGAAAAACCTTAGCTATTCTCTCAACATCAGATTTGTATTTACAAGTAACTGTTAAACGCAATATATCGTGTAATTTTGAGGTTGTTTTTTCAACATTTTGAAAGGCGCTGGCAAAGGCTTCTCTATCTTCGTCAATAAAGGCAATGTCAGAAATTTTTTTCAAATCCTGATTATATTCTTTACCATATTCATAAAGCAATTTTTCAATTGCTCTTTCAACACTTTTCATTTCAGGGAAAATGACACGCAAATGGTTGTGAAATTTGTCATAATACAAAAGTTGAGTGTCAGTAAAAGGAGTGACGGCTTTCAGAGTATAATCAATTGGGTTACCGTTCTCGTCTTTTTCAACTTTTCCGGTATTTAAATCAATAGCACAAGTTTTTTCAGGTTGCTTGAATAAGTCATAAATTGCTCGATATGTATGGCGATATACTTTGTCAGGATCGCTGTAATACATTTTTAATGCTTCATATTCATTATCATTGATAAGCTTTTCTTGATAGGCCTTTTCAATTATTTTCAAACTGTGTCGACTCATTTCGGAAATGATTTCCGAGATTTGATGTCTGGGCATTTCAACCGTTTCTTTTACCGAATATGATTTTTTTTGTGTATCTGACATTTTTATATCCTTTATTTTTCAATGTCCGACATTCTGCCATAAAATTTGTTTGTTGGCAAGGATTTTTTGAGATAAATCAGCTCTTAAAAATATAAACCCCACAAATAAACGGCGGCGATAAGCACACTGACAAGCATTACCGGAATTGACCAGATTAAGAACCTGACAAAGCCGATAGGGTGGCCTTCACGAGAGGCAAGACCTGCCACAATTACATTGGCAGAAGCTCCGATTAGTGTTCCGTTACCGCCAAAGCAAGCACCAAGTGATAATGCCCACCATACAGGCATCATTGCTTCTCGTCCGCCAAAAGCCGGCTCCATGGATTTTAACATCGGTATCATGGTGGCTACAAACGGAATGTTATCAATGGCACTTGATAAAACTGCAGATGAGCCCAATATTAAAAATACGGTTTTTTTAATGCTGCCTTGAGTTAAATCTATAAAAAACTCACCTAAAATTTGCAATACACCCGTAATTTCAAGTGCATGTACAACCATAAAAAGCCCACAGAAAAAGAAAATGGTTGTCCAATCTACAAGGTTGAAGATGTCTTCGGTTTTTTCATCTCGGTCATAATGTGTTTCACCAAGCGTGTACAAAAGCAACAAAACGGCGGCGCCAAATAGGGCAATGACCCCATTGGCAATGTGGATATATTCGGCACTGATAAAACCGGCAATGGTAAAAGTGAGCACAATTAAAGACTTATACAAAAGCACTTTATCGGTTATGCTCTCAAGTTCATTCATACGCATAATTGATGCGCGGTTTCTTTCGGTTGTTTTAAGGCTTTTACGCCAGATTAAAACAAAGAAAACAGTTAACGCAATTATGCAAATAAAAACAACCGGTGCAAGTGTTTTTAAAAAGTCTAAAAACGATAGATTTAAGGCTGATCCGATTAAAATGTTCGGAGGGTCGCCGATAAGAGTGGCTGTTCCACCGATGTTGGAGGCAAAAATTTCCAATATCAAATAAGGAAACGGATTGATATTTAGTTTTCTGGTAATTTGAAATGTGACCGGTACAATCAATAAAACGGTGGTAACATTGTCTAAAAATGCCGAGAAAAATGCTGTTACAAAAGTAAGCATTATCATAATACCGACAGGGTGAGCCTTAACTTTTTTGGCTCCCCAAACAGCCACAAACTGAAACAAACCTGATTTTTCGGTAATATTTACAATTACCATCATTCCCACTAAAAGAGATATTGTGTTAAAATCTATACCGCTAAAGGCTTGCGCTTGAGTTAAAAGCTCCAAAAAAATCATTATAGTCGCGGTTAAAAGCGTTACAACTGCACGATTAATTTTTTCGGAAAATAATATCAGGTAGCAAATTAAAACCAGAGCGCAGGCAACTGTTTTTGCATCAATTCCGAGATTAGAGTTTAACAATTCAAGCATAGTCCTAGCCTTTTACATAAAGTGAATAAGATACAAATAAATCATAGCCAAGGTAACACTGACGAGCATTACCGGAATTGACCATTTTAAGAATTTTATAAAACTAATCGGATGCCCTTCACGGGTGGCAAAACCGGCAACAATCACATTGGCTGAAGCGGCAATCAGGGATCCGTTACCACCAAAGCAAGAACCGAGAGATAAGGCCCACCATACCGGCATCATCGCTTCTCGTCCGCCCATTGATGGCTCCATGGTTTTTATTAAAGGAATCATTGTGGCGACAAACGGAATGTTGTCAATGGCAGTTGATACAACGGCTGATACCCAAAGCACCAAAAAGGTGGCTTTTTTAATACTTCCGTCAGTGATTTCTATAAACTTTTTCCCCAAAAGTTCTAAAACACCGGCAACTTCCAAGCCATAAACAATGGCAAACAAACCACAGAAAAAGAAGATTGTTGTCCAATCAACAAGGCTGAAAGCATCTTCAACTTTTTGGTCTCGTTCTTGGTGTTTATCACCAAGTGTGTATAACATAAGCAAAAGTGCGGCACCAAAAAGGGCAATTGTTCCGTTGTTGATATGGATATATTCGGCACTGATAAAACCGATTATGGTAAGTGTTAAAACTCCGAGAGATTTATAAAGTAGAGTGTAGTTTGTGATGCTGTCTTTTTCATTTATTTGCATAATTTTTGCTTTATCAGTTTGACTTGCTACCATTTTGCGACCGAAAACCAAGTCAAATACGGCAATTAAAACAACCATTGTTATGATAACTATAAGGGTGAGCTCTCTGACAAAATCCATAAACGACAGGTTTAAGGCAGAGCCGATTAAAATGTTTGGAGGGTCGCCGATAAGAGTGGCTGTTCCGCCGATGTTAGAGGCAAAAATTTCTAAAATTAAAAACGGGTAGGGGTTGATTTTTAAGTTTCGGGTAATTTGAAATGTTACCGGCACAATCAAAAGAACTGTCGTTACGTTATCTAAAAGGGCAGAAAATACAGCTGTAACAACAGCAAGCATAATAAGCAATCCTCTGGGAGATGCTTTAACAAGTTTTGCACTTTTTATGGCTACATATTGAAACATACCCGATTTTTCGGCAATGCCGACCACAATCATCATACCGATAAGAAGGGAAATGGTATTAAAATCGATGCCGGCAAGAGCAGAGGTTTGAGTTAAAATGCCGGTAAAAATCATTACCGAAGCACCCAAAAGTGCCACAACGGCACGATTAAGTTTTTCAGTAAACAGTATGATGTAACTGATAACCAAAATCGAAGTTGCCAATATTTGCGGATTAAGTCCGAAAATGACTTGCGGCAAACTGTGAGCGTCCATAAAAATCCTCCAAAAAATTTAACACTGAACAATATATATTCGCTAATCTTAAAAAACAAATAATATTTTTCTAAAGTTTTATAATTTGGTATGGTAAAGAGGATAAATAAAATTTTTGCTTTTATTTAAGGATAAAATATGTAATATGTTATGTAGGCATAGAAAACTTCTATGTTTAGTACCTGATAGGTGCGGGGCTTTCAACAGCTTATACAAGATAAGGCACTAGGATATTTGCCGATAAATAAATATATCCCCGACAATGGTTGGGGAGCTTTTGGTGTATGTTCAAGGCAACCAGCCTAAAGACCAAAAGAGTCATTATCTTGTATGATTGTTGAACTCTCCGACCACCTGTTTTAGGTGGTTTTTTATAACTTTAAATTTAGGAGAATTTAATAATGAAAAAAATATTTTTAATTTTAACTGTCGGTGTTTTTGCAATACTTCTCAGTGCTTGTGCAACTGTTATGAGAGACAGCAATCAATTTGTACCGATTAAATCCAATGTGGAAAAAGTAGATATCAAGATAATAGACAAAGCAGGATACACTGTCTTTGAAGGTCAAACTCCCACAATTTTATCACTTGATGCAGCATCTAAAAGCGGTTATTTTAACCCTGAAAAATATACTGTTATTGCCTCAAAAGATGGTTTTCAAACACAAACAACCGTTATTGATTGGCATGTTAGCGGTTGGTATTGGGGTAATGTAATAATTGGAGGTTTATTAGGATTTTTAATTATTGACCCACTAACCGGTGATATGTTTTATCTTGATAAAGAAGTAAATCTTAATATGTCACCAATCAAAGAATAAGAGCCTTACCCACATATCTTTATATGTGGGTATCCCTTTATTAAATTTTAAAAGGAATAATTGAAAATGAAAAAAACATTATTACTTGCTGGTGTAATCAGCTTGTTGAACTTTAATGCCAACGCACAATTTTATCAGCAACCGCAATATAATTACTCGGATATACAAAACGGGATACGTACTATGTTCGGCATTGATTACCTGTATGCAATGACAGATACTGATTATCAAGTACACAATTTTAGTTTTTCTGGAGGAATAAAACTTCATCCATATTTCGGGGTTGAGGCTTTTTTTCAAAAATCTTTAACAGAAGCTGAAAACCGCTATTCAAATATGAAATATATCGCATATGGATTAGATTTTATCGGATATATACCATTAGATTCTAAATTTGATTTGATTGGGACAATAGGTATAGGAAATACTGAATATAGTATTGAAGAATATGATTCTGATGTGTATTCATATAATAAGGAATATGATGCTATAGGATACAGAATAGGTTTAGGCGGACAGTATAATTTCAATGACATGGTATCTGCAAGATTTATGGCAAGATATAATTTTATATTCAATGATGTTGACTATAGAAGTATCGACAGTATGATTGACTTAACAGCAGGATTAAGATTATATTTTGATTAACATCAATTAAATTAATACAAACTCTAGCGACTATATAATGTAAAAATATAGTCGCTAACTTAATTTACAAAAACCACCAAAAAAATGGGATAGCCATAAAAAGATAGCATATAGCAAATATAACATATTTGTTTGAGATTTTTTGAAAAATTTTAATTTTGCAAATAAATGGGAACAACAGATATGTATAAAGATAGACACTTCCCCAGTAAGAAATATAAGTTTCACAATTTGCTGAATCTAACAGCCAACACGAAACCATAGCTAATGTAGGCGGGATTAGTATAAAACCTAAAGTAAAATATAATATTTTTTTAAATCTAATCATCT
>JAFTYO010000033.1 GCA_017464685.1 Alphaproteobacteria bacterium | reverse complement strand
TAAATTCGCTAAAAATTGCACTGTACGACCATATCATTATCACCAAAGACAGCTATTACAGTTTTGCCGAAAATAGTGATATCTACACAATAAACGACCAACTTAAACGACATATGAAAGCATAAATTAATACAAAAAGTATTATCAGTACAAATCTGTTACTTTTTCAAAGTATAGTTTGTTCCTTTGGTTGAGCCTTGTTTTTCTAAAATATCTTTTTTCATTACTATCCGCATCAAAAGCAACAACTCTATTTGAATCTTTCTTATACTCACCTCTATGACACTCATCTTTTGTTGAGTAGCTTAGCAAAATTTTGTGAAGCTGACGAATATAATTTTCAGATAACGGAATATCTTGGTAACTATCAAAGATTGTAGCAAGTAAATCTGCATATCCTGCAACTTTTTGCTCATCTCGTGTTTGAAAAGATTTTTTTGTTATATTGTTAAATACTGTTTCAACATCTATATCGTTTAATTTATTCCCCTCTATGCGATTAGATGAACCAATAGACTCAATGGTCGCAATTCTTTTCATTGTCTTTAATTTCTCTGGTGCAACTTTTATACCACCGCTGTTCCAAGAGACCTTAAATGTATCTATTTTTTTGCTATTTTACGAAGAATATCCGGTGTAATCAATATATCGCTCATTTTCACAATCTGTTTTAAAATCGGCAAAATTTGTAAATTTTAAATCAACTTTAATTCCGTTGGTATCATATGGGGTAGGGTGTTTTTTAAATTTTTCCACACCTTGTTGAAAAGATTTCCAATATTTTTCTTTCGGCAAAATCAGTTGTAACATATCACATCCCTCCACTAAACAACTATAAAGGCTATATTAATAATCTTACTTTTTTACTAATCATAAAAACAGGAGTTAAAAAGCTAAAAATTTTCCAAAGCTGGTTTAACTTCATTGAAATTTCCGGTATAACATTGTAAAAGTTCAAAATCGGCTTTTAGTTTGTTTTTAAACCAAGTTCGTTGTCTTTTGGCATATTGTCTGGTATGAAGTTTGGCGTTTTGAACAGCTTTTTCAAGTGAAGTCTTACCTTTTATAAATTCTAACAATTCAGGCACACCCAAAGCTCGCATTGAAGGAAGTTTTTCATCTAAATTTAGGCTGTTTAAAAACCTTATTTCATCCAAAGCTCCTAATTCAAGCATTTTATCAAAACGCAAATAACACTTGGCATCAAGTTCTTCGGCAGTCGGGCATATTTTAATTACAAAAAATTCGGCCTCTGGTAATTTTTTTATCATCGGTTTTTTATGCCAAACCGAAAGAGGTGTTTTTGTATGCTCAAAAATCTCCATTGCTCTTGATAATCTGGTTGTATCGTTAGGGCTGATTTTCAAAGCCGATTCTTTATCGATTTTTTTAAGTTCATTATGTAAATATGCAGTGCTTTCTTGGTTTAAGAGCAAAGCAATTTTTTTTCTTATTTCTGCTGGTGTTTCAGGTATGGGAGTGGTACCGTTTATTAAATTGTCGATATATAAACCGGTACCGCCGACTATAATCGGAATTTTGTTTTCTTGCCACACCGATTTGATTTCTTCTGTTGCCAAATTCAGCCAATCGACTACATTACCTTTTACATTAGGTTCATATATTTCAAACAAGCGGTGTTCAACAACCGACTTATCTTGTTTGTTCGGACAAGCGGTAATTATGGGCATATGCTTGTAAACTTGCATGGAATCAGAGTTTATTATTACTCCGTTAACGGACAATGCAACATCAATGGCAAGAGCTGATTTTCCGGAGGCTGTTGGTCCTGCAATAACAATTATTTTATTTTGCGACATTTTGCATTCTCCACCAATTTTTTGCATAAATCTTCATATGAAATGCCAACATATTTTGCTTGTTCGGGAACAAGTGATAATGGTGTCATGCCGGGGTTGGTATTAATTTCCAAAAACACTACCCCGTCATTATGGTTATACCTGAAATCAGAGCGGGAAACGGTATTGCATTTTAGGGCTTTGTGAATTTTTAAGGCATATTCCAAAGCTTTTTCATAGGCCGTTTTTTCAATATCGGCCGGCAAAATATGAACAGTTGCACCAACGGTATATTTTGCTTTATAATCATAAAATTGGTTTAATGGTTTAAGCTCGGTAACCGCAATTGGTTTATCATCAATAACCGCAACCGTAATTTCTTTACCGGATATAAATTCTTCAACCAAAATTTCCCGATTTTTATCAGCATAAAAAACTTTGTTTTTATCCTCATCGTTTCTTACAATAAATACTCCGACACTTGAGCCGTCATTTGTGGGCTTTACAACATAAGGATATGAAATTTTGCTACCCGATTGTTGATATTTTTCAAAGCTCATAACTTCTGATTTTGCAACTTTAATGTTGTTTTCCTTACATATTTGTTTGGTAATATATTTGTTCATACCAAGTAATGAGCTTTCCATATTTGAATGCGTATAAGGAATTTGCATTAAGTCGAGAAAAGCTTGTATTGCGCCGTCTTCCCCCCAATTACCGTGCAGTGCATTAAACACAACATCGGGCTTTTCTTTTTTTAAGGTAGCAAAAAAATCATCAACAGATGTCAAATCATACTCTATAACTGTAAAACCGCATTTTTTTAAGGCGTTGGCAACTCCCGAACCGCTTACCAGACTTACCTTTCTTTCTGATGAAAAACCGCCTTTTAAGACTAAAACTTTTTTTGTTTGCAATATTGTTTCCTTTGTTGTAAAAATCTTGTTATCTTAAAAAACAAATATATCGCCAAAACATTAAAGAAAGCATAAAAATGATGAAAAAAATTTCTTGTTTGTTAAGTGTGTTGTTGTGGACACTTCCGGTCAACTCTAAAACTTTAGAACAAAACCTAAATGTTAATATCGGGATTTTTGATGCGGCAAGAGCCACAATGCAATATGAAATTGATGAAAAATCGTATGCTTTTTCTTCTGCGGTCAAAACCGCCGGATTGTTTGGTAAACTATATTATTTTAATGCTTTATATTCGACCAAAGGAAAAATTTTTGATAATAAATTTATAACTCAAAGTTATCAATATACTTCAAAAAGCAGTTCGCATACCAGAACAAAAGAACTTGTTTTTGATGAACTTGGCACTTTGTATGAGCGAAAAAGCAGCAAAGACAACAAGGAAAAAGTTGTTAAAATTGATGTAAAAAATCAGACTTTTGATTTTAACGATTTGCAATCGGTTTTTGCGTATCTTACCAAACAACTGAAAGAAAACAGCTTTTGTGATATAAAACAAACAGTGTTTGATGGTAAAAAAACTTACCGGATAAGCATAACGGATGAAGGTTTGACAGATTTTGCCGATAAAGATATTGCCTACAAAGGAAAAGCCTTAAAATGCTCAATGATAATTAAACGTACCGACACTCAAGATGATGATTTGCTTTTTAACACTACCGCCGAACGAGAAATTTATTTTTGGGTAGCAAAGCATGAACAAATGCCGTTTGTGGCAAAAATTGAGATTGACTCAACCCCTTTGGGTAAGTTAAAAGCATATACAACAGATGTTAACATAAAGGAATAAGATATGTCAAAATCAGAACTTTTGCTCCCCGCAGGCTCTCTTGTCAAACTGAAAACCGCCATTATGTACGGAGCAGATGCGGTTTATGCCGGTACACCGGATATGAGCTTGCGTACACAATCTAAAATTTCGCTTGAAGATTTACATGAGGGCATAAAATTTGTTCATGACCACGGCAAAAAAATATATCTTACCTTAAATCTTTATGTTCATAATGAAGAAGCCGATAAATTGCCGCAATTTGTTCAAACCTTGCGTGATTTGAAACCTGATGGTGTTTTAATTTCCGACCCCGGTGTATTTTATTATTTAAAAGAAAATGCGCCCGAATTAAATCGATTCGTTTCTACTCAGGCCAATGTATGTTCTTCTCAAACGGTTAAGTTTTGGCAGTCTATGGGAGCAAAGCTTTGTGTGTTGGGACGAGAAGTTACCTTTGCCGAATTACAACAAATCAGAAAAGATTGTCCCGATATTTTGCTTGAAACATTTGTTCATGGCGCAATGTGTATGTCATATTCCGGTAGATGCTTAATCTCTAACTATTTAGCCGACAGAAGCGCCAACAAAGGAAAATGTGCACATTGTTGTCGCTGGCATTATAAATTGCATCTCAAATTAAAAGACGGCACAATTAAAGACTTGGAAATTAACGAACACAACAAAGATTTGTTTGAATATTTCCTGCAAGAAGATTTTCGTCCTGATGAATATTATGAAGTTGTAGAAGATGAACACGGCGGATATATGCTAAACTCTAAAGATATGTGCTTAATGCCCAGATTAAATCAGATTTTGGATATCGGTATGGATTCGCTTAAAATTGAGGGTCGAAATAAAACCGAATATTATGCCGGTACGGTTGCAAGAGCATATCGTCAGGCCGTTGATGACTATTATAAAGACCCTCAAAATTGGGATTATGCAAAATATATGCCTGATTTGAACACACTTCAAACCAGAGGATACTGTTTGGGTTTTCATGATGGCAAATTGACTAACATCAGTCAAAATTATGAATATACCAGAACTTTAGGCGAATGGCTTTTTGCCGGCTCTATTGTTGAGTGGCAAGGTAACGATGCAATTTTTGAATTAAGAAATTATATCAACAGTGGTGAATTTATTGAGTTTTTAATTCCGAACGGACTTGATAATTTGAGGCTTACCTTAACCGAATTTGAAGATGCCGACACAGGAGAAATTACTTCAAGAGTTTCGGCCGGACAAGGCAAAAAAATACGCATTAAACCATCTGCATGGGATAAACCTATTGAACAAGTTAAAAAACTTTTACCTCAATATACCATTGCACGCAAACTTGGCGGATTAAATGGTGAAAACAAACAAATGTTTGACCGTAAACAAGAAGAGTTTGAGCTTTTATGTAAAAAGTAAACTACAATTTATTTTGCTTTTGGTAAGCAATTAATGTGTTTTCCAAGAGCATTGCTATTGTCATCGGTCCTACACCTCCGGGAACAGGTGTTATAAACGATGCTTTATTGACTGTGCTTTCAAAATCCACATCACCGCAAAGCTTTCCGTCTATACGATTTATACCCACATCAATCACAATAGCGCCTTGTTTTAACGATTCGCCTTTAATGAGTTTGGGACAACCGCAGGCAGATACAACAATGTCTGCCTGATTAATCAGGCTTTCAAGATTTTGAGTTTTTGAATGTGCAACGGTTACGGTACAGTTTTTATTAAGTAACAGCATGGCAATCGGTTTGCCTACAATTTGAGAACGGCCGATAACCAAAGCATTTTTACCTTCAAAATCAATAGATGTATTTTCTAAAAGACGAATAATTCCCTTAGGAGTTGCTGCAATAACCGCTTTATCGGAACCATTTTGCAAAAGTCCGATGTTATAGGGGTGGAATCCGTCAACATCTTTGACCGGATTTATCAAATTTAATATTGCTTTTTCATCAATTTTTTCAGGTAACGGAAGTTGTACCATAATACCGTTTACTTTTTTATCTTCGTTTAGTTTGTTGATAAGATTTTCAAGTTCAGATTGCTTAACATCGGTATCAAACAAAAATAAGGAAGTTTCAATCCCGATTTCTTCGGCGGCTTTTAGCTTATTCTTAACATAAATTTTGCTTGCTTCATTGTCGCCTGCCAACACAACAGCCAAACAAGGTTTGTTCGTTAAAACCTCAACTTGTTGCTTTAAGTTTTTTCTTATGCTTAAAGCCAACTCTTTACCGTTTAATATATTAGCTGTCATTATTTATTCTCCGCCAGATTTAACAAATCATCATCTTTAAGTTTATCCGAAATTATCCTGATTTTTTTCCACTTATCAAGTTCACCGCTTACAATTTCAAAATCAGACTTGGCGATTTTAAGTTTTTTCGCCAAGAAGCTTATCAGCTCTTTGTTTGCTTTTCCTTTTTCCGGAACTGAAACTACCGATATTTTTAAAAACACATCTTCGTTGGCATCAACGGTTGTGCCCAATATTTTACAACAAGAAGAGTTAGGCGCTAACCTAACTCTTAAAACATAACCTTTTTGAGTGTCTGTAAAAAACATCAAATTTTACATTACCATTTCTTTTAATACGGTAACCAAACGAGCAACAAAGAACAATGCTAAAAGTAAAATAAACGGTGCAGCATCAAAGTCGGCAAAAGGCGGAACTTTTGCTCTGATTTTCTTATAAACAGGTTCTGTTGCTTTTTTCAAAATTTCCATAAATTTGGTTGCGTATTTATTGTTTACACTGATAATCTTAAAGTGTAATAACCAAAAAATAACAACCTCAACAACCACTACCTTGAAATAAAGGTCAACAACCAAAGCTATTACATCAAAAAAAGGAACAAGAAGCATACCCATAATTTTTCTCCTATAATTAAATTTTGTTATAACTTGAATCAAGTGATTCGTACTTTAACCTAAATGAATTCTTTCGTCCAGTTAATTTTTTCATTTTCTCAGAAATTTCGTCAGAAAGTAACAAGTTTCGCTCTTGAGCTATATCGTAAGCAAGCTGATATTCATGGGAGGCAATATACATTTCATCTTCTTGCCTCATTTCATTTAGTGTATTTTCGAGTAGTAAATCATAATAACTGAAATTTTCTTCCAAGTCATCATCGTCATCATGATCAATCCCTAAATCTATTTTTTGTTTTTTATTAATGTCATATCCGAAAGGTAGTTTTTGTAATGTTTTAAAAGCTTTGTAATAAGGAATTGCTCTTTCATATTCGGTACGATTGATTTCAACATCAGATTTATTGCGAGTTGATAACTGTATAGCACTGCGCATTTCTCTGAGTTTTTGCAGTTTATAACGTAAATTTAATGCAAATTCATGGGCTTTCGGATGTCTACAGTTATCAAGTAACCCTAAACAAAGCATTAATTCTGTTTCTCTTTGATCGGTATCTGTTAAAAATTTATTGCGTATGGTTAAATCATCATCAGACACAAAACCATCGTTCATGTTTTTTAAAATGTTTACGGTTATGTTAAGCCAAGAAAAATATTCTTCTATTGAATTAGTACCGCTATTTAGAACCTCAATACTGTTTGCTTGAGCTATTTGCGACGATTCGTTATTCGGCGTTTTTAGTGCGGATAATTGTTCAATTTGGTTTGCCAATTCATATCTTAAATCAGAAGCGCTAATTTGTCGGCTACTTATGGTAATGATACGATCATTCGGTGCAAAAACAGCCTCTCGTGTAAACTCTCTCAGCTCCTTTTCACTAAGATTATTGTAAGTTTCTTTTAATGAAAATTTTATAATGTCACTTTGGCTTTTTGTTGCATAAGAATCAAAATTTTCTTCATATTCTTGCATATAAATCTCCTTTAGTCTTCAAAGATAGTTTTTCCTTGTTCAAGCCAAATAATTTTATCAATAATCCAGTTACTTATTTGTTCAATTTTTTGCAACTCAACTCCCATTGTAAGACCCGCATGACCGATGAAAAGTGTTTCATCATCTGTCAAATCGCTGTCGGAATGCCCCAACAAACATAACTCTTTTATAAGTTCCAAACAAACCCTGCGATTGTTAAGAGTTTTAAGCTCGGATAAAATTTCTTCCTGAGAAGTTGCTTTGAATATATCTTCAAAATTTTCAATTTTGTAAGTTTTGGCAGCATCAATAATATATTTTATTTCTTGATTATCTCTTTTCCCGTCGATATTTGCCATATAAAATAAAGCTTTTAAGAAAACAGTTTTTTGTTCTTTAGATAAATTTAATATAAAATTATTCGTTTCTAAAGTTTCAGTATAGGTCATATTTCTACTCCGATAACATCAATAACGGCATATTATCCGAAAAACTTGTCTTATTCAACAAAAAAGATGGTAGAACAAAATAAAAAATGTTTGAAAAAAATTAATCAATGTCATAGCATTATAGATAAAATAAAAAGGTGATAAAAAAGATGAGTAAAAAATTTTTTATAAAAACTTTCGGTTGTCAAATGAATGTGTACGATTCGCATCGTATAGCCATCATGCTTGAAAACTTCGGTTTTGAAGAAACTTCTGTACAATCAGAGGCTGATTTGGTTTTGTTTAATACTTGCCACATCAGAGAAAAAGCAGCAGAAAAAGTGTTTTCTGATTTGGGTCGAGCCTATCTTATCAAACAAGAACGAGCAGTCTTAAACAAAGATACCATAATCGGGGTAACAGGTTGTGTAGTGCAAGCCGAAGATGAACAAATTGCAAAAAGGGCTCCGTATGTCGATTTTGCCTTAGGGCCTTTGACATATCATCGTTTGCCCGAAATTTTAACCGAAATCAGTCGACAAAAAGGTCAAACCTTAATTGATACCGATTTTCCGGCCGAAGCAAAGTTTGACTTTTTGCCACAAAACCGAGCCGAAGGCGGTTGTTCTTTTTTGGCAGTACAAGAAGGTTGCAACAACTTTTGTACATATTGTGTGGTGCCTTATACCAGAGGTGCCGAATATTCTCGTCCGGTGGAAGAAATTCTTGAAGAAGCAAGACATTTGATCAAAACCGGCACTTTGGAAATTAATTTATTGGGGCAGAATGTAAACTCTTATCATGGAGAAGATAAATCGGGTAAAGAACGCAATTTTGCTTATTTGTTGAATAAAGTTGCCGAATTGGAAGGCTTAAAAAGACTTCGTTATACAACATCGTATCCGGCAGATGTTGATGATGATTTAATAGAATGTCATCATAACTTAAAACAACTTATGCCTTATTTACATTTACCGGTGCAGTCGGGTTCAAACAAAATATTAAAAGCTATGAACAGAAGACACAACAGAGAACAATATCTTGAAAAAGTGGAAAAATTGATGACGGCAAATCCTGATTTAAGAATGTCCTCAGATTTTATTGTCGGATTCCCCGGTGAAACCGATGAAGATTTTGAACAAACCCTAAGCTTGGTAAATCAGGTACAATATATTCAGGCCTTTTCATTCAAATATAGCAGGCGAGCCGGGACACCTGCAGCCGTAATGATAAATCAAGTGGAAGAAAAAGTTAAAAAACAACGATTGGATACATTGCAAAATTTACTCTTTGATTATCAAACCAAGTTTAATATGTCTTGTGTAGGCAAAGAATTTGATGTTCTGTTTGAACAAAACGGGCGTCACAAAGGACAACTTATCGGTCGCACTCCGTATATGCAAAATTTGCATGCAAAAGCCGATAAATCTCTTTTAAACAAAATTGTACGCGTTCGGGTTGAGAGCGCAACAACAAACTCATTATGTGGAAAGGTGGTATAATATGGCAGAACTTAATATGGAACTTTTTAATAATCAATTGGTGCAAAAACTTGTCGGGGTTTCCGATTCGAATTTACGTTTAATTGAAAAAATGCTTAATGTCGAAATTTTGTGTTTCGGCAATCAGGTTAGCTTAAAAGGAAATCCGAAAGATATTGAAGATGCAAAAAACGCAATCAATATTTTGTATGAAAAGGTCAGCAAAAGCATTGAAATCGGCGAACAAGAAGTTAAGGCGGCTGTTAGGATATGTTCCGGTACCAATAACGAAAACGAGGCGCAAAACCTAAATGAAATTGTCTTAAAAACCAAAAAACGATATATATATCCTCGTTCGGCAACACAAGCAAAATATATTCAGGAAATGCTTAAAAATGAGCTTGTTTTCGGATTGGGACCTGCCGGTACGGGTAAAACATATTTGGCGGTTGCGTTGGCTGTTTCCATGATGCTTGAAGGTGCAATTGATAAAATCATACTGTCTCGTCCGGCAGTTGAAGCCGGTGAAAACTTGGGATTCTTACCCGGAGATTTAAAAGAAAAAGTTGATCCGTATTTAAGACCTTTATACGATGCGTTATACGAGATGTTGCCCGCTGATGTAGTGGATAAAAAGCTTGCATTGGGCGAAATTGAGATTGCTCCGCTTGCGTTTATGCGAGGTCGTACTCTTTCAAATGCCTTTGTCATTTTAGATGAGGCGCAAAACACAACCCCGATGCAAATGAAAATGTTTTTAACTCGTTTGGGTGAAAATTCCCGTATGGTAGTAAATGGTGATTTGAGCCAAGTGGATTTACCCAGAGGTACGGTTTCGGGGTTAAGAGATGCGTTGGATACATTAAAAAACATCAACAATATCAGCTCGGTAACTTTCGGTGCTTCAGATGTCGTTCGTCACGGATTGGTTGCTAAAATTGTAAAAGCATACGAAGAAAAAACCAAGAAGATGCGAGATGAATAGTTTTGATGTTTTCTTCAACATTGAAGATTTGCGATGGACGGCGGAAATTTCGGATATTTCCGCCATTGTCGAAGCTGTGAAAAAAGCTGTTTTGCAAGAAGTTTTGCCTGATGTTGATTTTTTATCCTTAAATAAAGATTTTACCGTAAATTTGTGTTTAAGTGATGATAAAAATGTACATCAGCTTAATCTGGAATTCAGAAATATGGATAAACCGACCAATGTGTTATCATTTGCCAATATAGATGGTGATGACTTTGATTATATGTTAAAATTTGATGATACTGTTGAATTAGGTGATATAATCATTGCGTTTGAAACAATTCTTAATCAGGCACACGAGCAGGATATAAGTCTCAAAGAACATTTTTGCCACCTGGTGGCACACGGATTTTTGCATATTTTGGGATATGACCATATAGAAGAAGACGACAGATTGGAAATGGAAGAAATTGAAATTGCAGTATTAGATAAATTGGGTATTAAAAATCCGTATTAGGAATAAAAGAGTGAAAAATATTTTAACAAAATTAGTAAACAACTACAAAAAAACTGCTTTGGTTTTGGGCTTTTTATCAGCATTGGCATTTCCTCCGACACATGCTTTTGTTTTGTTTTTGTTTGCATTTTGCATTGCTTTTAAAATAGCGGATAAGTCAGATACATATAAAAAAGTTTGTGCATTTTCATATTGGTTCGGTTTTGCATATTTTATCACCGGATTTTATTGGATAGGAAATGCTCTGCTTGTTGATATTGTGTCTTTCGGGTGGCTTTATCCGATTGCTCTTTTTTGTATCGGCGGTTTTTTCGGGCTGTTTATGATACCGCCCTTTGTTATTTGGCATTATTTCAAAGATTGCGGAGCTTGGAATAAGGTTTTTGCTTTTGCTTGCGTTTGGGTTTTGCTTGAGTGGGTAAGAAGCTTTATTTTAACCGGTTTTCCGTGGAATATGCTCGGAACGGTTTTTGCATTTAATGATGTTTTGATTCAAAGCGCATCGGTTTTTGGAACATATGGATTGAGCTTTTTGGCACTGATTATTACGGGTTGTGTTTATGTGTTTTTTGAAACCGGAAAAAAAAGCGCTTTAATGGTTTTATGTATGATTGTTGCCGTTATGGTTGCATTTGGAATTTGGCGCACAAACAAATATCAAAGTGACGATTCTGATATAATGGTAAGGCTTGTTCAACCGAGTATTCCGCAAAATATGAAATGGGATAGAAAAGAACTTGAAAACAATTTTTTTGAATATGTAAATTTGAGTAGTCAACAAGGCTTAAAAAATGTTGATTTTGTGGTTTGGGGTGAAACGGCTCTTCCTTTTGATATTGAGCAAAATTATGAATATAAAGAGCATATTAAAAAAGCCGTTCCCGATAACGGATATTTAATCACCGGTGTTGTCCGCTTTGGTGTTGAAAGCGGAGCATACAGACTTTATAACTCAATGTATGTGATAGATAAAAATGCTGACATTGCCGATTTTTATGATAAAAATCATCTTGTTCCGTTTGGTGAATATATACCATTCAGGAAATATCTTCCTGATTGGATTCGCCCGATTGCAAATACTATTGCCGAATTTGCCACAGGTGAAAAATTAAAAAGTATCAAGTTAGAGGATTATCCGCCGTTTGGGGCTTTGATTTGTTATGAAATTATATTTCCCGATGATGTTGTAAATCGAAAAAACAAACCTGAGTGGCTTGTGGTTTTAACCAATGACGGGTGGTATGGTAACAGCTCTGGGCCATATCAACATCTTGTTGCCACAAAACTAAGAGCCGTAGAAGAAGGTATAACAATTGTAAGAAGTGCAAATTCAGGTATAAGTGCGGTTATTGACCCTTTAGGAAGAATTTTAAACCAAATTCCTTTGCATAAAAAGGCATATTCGGATATCAAATTACCTCAATATAAAACTTTATACACAACTTATGCAAATGGTGGTAAAAAAATATTTTTTTGGGCTATCTTGCTGATTTTGTTGTTTTTAGTTATACAACGCAGGGTTGTATGTTATGTAAAATACAAAATATCAGTTGACACCAAAGCAATATAATGTTATATAGCATATACAATGTTATAGAAAGGACTTGAACTATGAACTCAGATATTGATTTATTTCCGTTTTCCCGCTCTACAAGTGGAGCCCCCAATCCGGTAGATGTACATGTCGGCAACAGAATCAGGCTTCGCCGCACATTGCTCGGTTACAGTCAACAGTTTATGGCTCGCAAATTAGGGTTAACATTTCAGCAGATTCAAAAATATGAAAAAGGTTGTAATCGAGTAGGTGCAAGCCGTCTGTGGGATATCAGCAAAGTTTTGAAAGTATCGATGGACTTTTTCTTTGAAGATATGGATAAAGATATTGAATATCAAAGCCCGATGATGCAAACCATGCCGGATGGTGAAGGCTATTTAATGCTCAATGAAGAAGTTGACGAGCTTGAATTAGACCCTATGAAAAAGCAAGAAACAATGGAGCTTGTTCGTGCATATTATCGCATCACAAACCGAGCTCTTGCCAAACAGGTTTTTGATTTGATTGTAAATTTATCCAAAACAAGTTCTAAACTTGCCGATGAATAACACTTGAAAAACAGATAAAATTAAGCTAAACATATTCCCTGTAAACTTCTTTATGGGGAATTTTTTATGCAAGAAAACAATCAGCCGAAATTTTTTGGTCGCCGCAAAGGGCGAATTATCAGAAAAACCAAAAGCACATTGTTAGAATCTTTTTTACCGGCAATCAAAATTGATGAAAATACGGTTTTTGATAAGGAAACGATGTTCGGTAAACCGGTTAAAAAAATAAATCTGGAAATAGGTTTTGGCGATGGAGTGCATTTAGCAAGTCAAGCTTTAAATTATCCCGATATCGGGTTTATCGGAATTGAAGTGTTTAAAAACGGTGTAGCCAATTTATTAACTCTTATCACCGGAATTAAAGACGGCAAAGATTTGCCCGATGAGATAAAATTGCTTGAAAATCGTGAGGATAATATCAGAGTTTTTGATGATGATGCCAGACTTTTGTTTGATAAAATTCCTGATGGGTTTGTAGATAGGGTTTTTCTGTTGTTTCCTGACCCGTGGCCTAAAAAAAGACATGCTTCTCGCCGATTCGTTAATCCAGATAACTTAAAAGCATTGTCCAGAATTATCAAAAAAGGTGGAATTTTACGCATTGCTACCGATCATAAAGTTTATAAATCATGGACTTTAAGAACTATGCACAACTGTCCTGATTTTAAGTGGACTGCCAAAACCTCGGCCGATTGGCGCAACGAACCTTCAGACTGGGTAAAGACCAAATATCAGCAAAAAGCCATACGAGAAGGCAGAAAGCCCGTATTTTTTGAATATGAAAGAGTTTAATATTCCGGATATGTCGTAATTGTCGGGTTTATGTTTGGCTCGGTGATTTTGTTTATATCCTCAAGCGGATATGATTGAATGTCATAAATACGATTTCCGCCCTGATATAAAGTATTTTCAATTTTGTTTTGCATTGTTTCGGGACTTACTGAAAATGGTGGCGGATTTTGTTCGGCAGTTTGATTTACGGTTAAATCTTTTGGTACCGAATTTGTTTGCTTGGGTAAAGAATCCGGTGTTTGAGTTTTTGTATTGCTTTGTTCTTGCGGCACAATGACAATGGGGTCTCCAAGAGGGTTTGGAGCATTGTAAGGTTGTTTTATTAAATAGCTGTCAATTTTGCCGTCTGGGAGTTCGGATTCTCCATAAACAACAGTTGGCGCTTGGGCATACAAATTGGTTGAAAGTAAAGTTATAAAAGCAATCAATTTTAACATAAAAAATCTCCTTTTGCTTTATAACTATACTTTCAAAGCAAGCATTTCAACAGATGAGCTTAGTTCATATTGGCAATTGTGTTAAAAATGTTTTCATAATCAGAATTTGCCGGAGCCGAATTTTGATAATAACCATTTTTTAAAATAATCTCGTGCATATAAGTAATGGCAAAAAGACGCACCGAACAAGTAAACCCGAGCTTGGGGTCTTTGTTAGCAGCAATCAGTTCAAAAAGCTTTTTTCGTTTGATGTGTTCTTTTTTACAAATGTCATCAACGGCAGTCCATTCCGGTGCGGCTAGACGCATACTGGTTTTTTTATCAAACACCGAAATTACACGATTAGTAAGCTTTGTCATAAATAAATCTCCAATAAAATTACTCTACCATAAGTAGTCACGAAACATTAATACATCAACAATGAAGTAAAAGCAATATAATTTTTTATTTTTTTCAACATAAAAAAACAGCCCAAAACCTAGGGCTTTGAGCTGTTGATAAAATGGTGAAATGTATTATTGAATAATAACTATAGAAAAAGAACCACTAATTTCACCCCCTTCTTTTAAATCTGCAGGAATATTCAATGTTCCATGTAATTCATAATCTAATAAATGGATAGAGCTAAGATAAGCAAAACCGTCTACATCTGATTCAACTCCGGTTAAATTAATTCTTTCAGGCACAATCAGTGTATAATCATTAGTTAAATCAGCTTTGATACCGGTACATAAGGCAGGATTATAATCTGTTATGTTAGCAACACTTCCTGTTGTGTTTCCTCGTGTATCTGCGGTACCGACACCAAAATATCCGGTATCATCTGCTTGAAGATATACATTACCGAAATTTAATTCGCTACACGAAAAAGAGGAAGTGTTTACAATATTGCCAATTACTTGTATATTAGCAGATTCGTTAGTAGCAGCACTTGCATTGCTTGTTGCTAACATTGCAACGGCAGTAAGAAGAAAATATTTTCTCATAATTTTAAATCCTTTATAAAAATAGTTAAACTTAATTTGAAAGGTCAAAAACTCACCTCTCATGTCGCATCATAAACCGTTTTTTTTTTTTGCAAGTAAAAAGAGTCTAAATGTGAATTTAAATCAAAAATGAGGTGGAAGTGATTATGTTGTTTTTTATATAAAAATCTTCTTGACAAGCTTTTAAAAGTGATATACATACCCGTATGTATGTTTAATTTAAAGGACTTGAAAGTTGAGAAAAACAAAAGAAGAGGCTTTTGAAACCAGAAAAGCCATATTGCAATCGGCACTTGATACATTTTGTGAAAAAGGATATTCCAAAACCACATTTGATGAGCTTGCCAAACGCATAGGTTTTACCAAAGGAGCGGTTTATTGGCATTTTCGCAACAAGCCGGATTTGGTAACCGCACTTATAAATGATTATATTTCCAATCAGGTAGAATATGTAAATTCCAGATTATCCGATATCAAATCGGTTGATGATATCATTGCATATTTTACTTATAATTCCGAATATATTATCAGCAACGAAAACACCAGAAAATGTGCGTTTTTTATGTTGTGCCAAATGGAATGGTCGGAAGCATTGATAACCAAAGTTAAGCTTGGAGTTGATGACAATAAGCAAATTTTGCTTAACAGATTGAAACAAGCCTTGACATTGTTGCAAAAAAATGGCGATATATCCGCCGATGTTAATATAGAATATTTGATATACATCATAACCGGTATGTGGGGCGGGCTTTTGGCAGATTATTTATCCCATCGTTGTCCGTTTGAATTGAAAGTTATGGTAAAAGAAAGCTTTAGTTTATTTTTTAATGGTTTAATAAAAGAGAGGTCTTAAAATGCAAGTAAGTAAACCGCATAAAAGTGTTATATTAAAAAAATTGGCATTTATAATTTTGTGTATTGCTTTGGGTTGGTACTTAAAAGCTCGTACGGTTAATCAGGGTATGATGGGTGCAATGGGTGCACAAACACCATATGTGTTGGTGCAAGAAATTGAAGCCAAAGATACCACCAGAGTTAAAAATCAGATTGCCCATGTTGAGGCAATTAATGCCGTAAATTTGATGCCTAAAGTAAACGGCACAATTAAAGATGTGTTGTTTGAAGAAGGAAGCTTTGTTAAAGAAGGTGATTTGTTGTTTGTAATTGACCCCAGCAGTTATCAAGCCAACGTTGACTTAAAAGAAGCAGAACTTGCTCATGCTCAAGCAGGGTTAAAAGAAGCCGAAAAAAATTATAATCGTCAAGTTAAGCTTAGCAAACAAAACATTGCTTCTCAAGCAACTTTTGATGCCGCAGAAAGCGCTTATTTACAGGCACAAGCCGCTGTTAAAAAAGCAAAGGCCTCGTTGGTGCTCGCAAAAGATGATTTGGACGATACAAAAGTTACCGCTCCTATCAGCGGATATATCGGTAAGGCTTTGGTGACCAAAGGAAACTATGTTTTGGCTTCATCTCAATCTTTGGCGCGTATTGTGCAAATAAGCCCTGTTCGTGTAACTTTTTCTTTAACCGATAAAGAATTTTTGAACTTAAAACAACAATATGAACAAAATAACAAAGACGGCTTAAAAGCCAGAGTTACATTGCCTAACGGAAGTGTTTTAGATGAAGATTTTAAATCGTTGTTTGTGAATAACGAAGTAAGTTCTGACACGGCTACCGTTTCAATTTATACCGATTTAGGCAATCGACAAGAAATGCTTATTCCCGGAAACTATGTTAAAATTGCACTTTTGGAAGCAAAAAAAGATATGAATGTAATTATTCCTCAAGGTTCATTAGCTCAAGATGAACACGGATTTTACACTTATATCGTAAATGAAAATAATGTGGTTGAAGAGCGCCGTTTGGAATTGGGTGAGGTTATCGATTCTTACCAAATTGTAAAAAACGGATTAAAAGCCGGCGAAAAAGTTATCATACAAGGTTTGCAAAAAGTTCAAAACGGTATGAGTGTAAAAACAGGTCTTGTGCAGGCTGCAAAATAATAAGAGGATAGAGTACGATGTTTTCTAAAATTTTTATTGAAAGACCGCGCTTTGCGATAGTAATTGCCATTGTAATGTCGCTTGCCGGTATAATTTCATTATTTTCATTGCCGATTGCGTTATATCCGCAAATTACTCCGCCGGAGATAAATGTTTCGGCCAGTTATACCGGAGCAAGTGCCGAGGTGGTAGCAAACTCTATCGGTATTCCGATTGAACAAGAAGTTAACGGTGTTGAAGATATGCTTTATATGTCATCATCTTCATCTAATTCGGGTACGTACAGTTTGTCAATCAGTTTTGAAACCGGAACGGACCCCGATATGGCGCAAGTTAAGGTTCAAAACCGTGTGCAACAAGCAATGAGTAAACTTCCGACCGAAGTTCAACAAAACGGTATCAGAGTTAAAAGACGCTCATCGGATATTTTGGGCTTTGTCAGTGTGCGTTCACCAAACGGTACACATGATACAAAGTTTTTAAGTAACTATGTTGAAAACAATATCAAAAACAGTATAAGTCGTGTTTATGGTGTCGGTGAGGTTAGTGTTCACGCCGCACCTTTAAGTATGAGAGTGTGGCTTGATGCCGATAAAATTACGGCCTTGAATATTCCGATATCTGAAGTCAGAGCGGCAATTTCAAGTCAGAACTATCAGCCGTCACTCGGTTCTGTCGGTTCAATGCCCGGTGATGGCGGTCAACAGATGGTATATTCTTTGCAAACCAAAGGTCGTTTGAACGAAGTAAAAGACTTTGAAAACATCATTGTCAGAACAGAGAAAAACGGCGGGTTGGTCAGATTAAAAGACATTGCCAAAGTAGAAATCGGTTCCGAAAAATATATGTTTAAATCGGAAGTTGACGGAGCTCCTTCGGTGGCCATGTCTATCAATACATTATCCGGCGCCAATGCCATTCAAGCCATGAAAGCATTAAGAGCCGAATTGGACCGTCTGTCACAATTTTATCCTGATGACTTTGTGGTAGAAGTGTTCTTTGATGCAACTGATTACATTAAGGCCTCAATTGAAGAAGTGGTTATCACTTTGGTTTTAACATTCTTGTTGGTGGTGATTGTTTGTTATGTCTTTTTACAAGACTGGCGTGCAACATTGGTGCCCTCAATTGCAATTCCGGTATCGTTGTTGGCAACTTTTGCCGTAATGTTGGTTTTGGGCTATAGTTTAAATATGCTCACACTGTTTGGTTTGGTACTTGCAATCGGTTTGGTTGTGGACGATGCCATTGTGGTGGTTGAACGAGTCTTGGCTTTAATGGAGCAAGAAAATCTTTCTCCGAAAGCAGCATCAATAAAGGCTATGGAACAGGTTTCAAGTGCCGTAGTTGCAACCACATTGGTGTTGTTGGCAATTTTTGTACCGATTATGTGCTTGGGCGGAATTACTGGTAAAATTTACCAACAATTTGCTGTTTCTATTTCATTTGCAGTATTGTTTTCTTCGGTGAATGCCTTAACCTTGTCACCGGCATTGTGTGCAACAATTTTAAAACCGTTAACACCGGCAACTAAAGGCCCTTTGTTATGGTTTAACAAATTGTTGGATAAAACTCGCAATCGTTATTTGGCCGTAATCGGATATGTTGCACGCAAAGTCAGTGTTATTGCGCTTATTTTGGGATTGTTAATTTTGTTTAACGGATTATTCTTGAAAATGAGTAATACATCGTTTATTCCGGCAGAAGACCAAGGTGTTATTTTGACCAACATTCAATTGCCCGAAGGTGCATCACAACCCAGAACGGATAAAGTTATCCAAGAAATTATACCGCTTATCAAAGAAGAAAAAGGTGTAAAATCGGTGATGGATATTATGGGTTTCAGTATGCTCTCGGGACAAGGTGAAAATGTGGGCTTTGCGGTTGTTAACTTAAAACCGTGGAATGAAAGAACGGAAGATGCCGATTATTCGACCAATATATTAAACCGAATAAAAGCGAAGTTTGAACAAATTCCGAATGCATCTATTAACTTGTTTGAATTTCCGGCTATTCCCGGACTAGGTTCAACAGGCGGTATGGATTTTCGTTTACAATCATTAGACAGTACCGACCCTAAAAAACTGGAAGCAGTGTTGAAAAGTTTTGTCGGTAAAGTTAATGCTTTGCCTGAAATTATGTATGCTTTTTCGACCTACACAGCCCAAACTCCGCATGCTTATATCGAAATAAACAAAGATAAAGCAGAGGTTATGGAAGTGAGTGTTTCAAGCATATATTCGGTATTGCAAAACTATCTTGGAGCCGGTTATGTAAACGATATTAATATCGGTACACAAGTTAATAAGGTTATGATTCAAGCTGATTGGGAATCAAGAAAAGATATTGATAGCATCAACGGATTATATGTTCAAAGTGCAAGCGGTAAAATGGTACCTTTGGGAAGTTTGGTTGATATAAAAATTATTCAAGCTCCCAGAAGTTTTGAACGCTATAATCAGTATCCGAGCGCAACCATTACGGCAATGGCAAATCCGGCAGTCAGTAGCGGACAAGCAATGGCCGCAATGGAAAAATTGGCTCAAGAAAGTTTGCCATCAGGATATAGTTATGATTGGTCAGGTATGAGCTTGCAAGAAAAGAAAAACAGCGGACAGGTCGTTTGGCTTATTGCCTTGGCAATTTTGTTCGGATATTTATTCTTGGTAGCTCAATATGAAAGTTGGATGTTGCCGGTTTCGGTTTTAGCATCGGTAACAGTGGCTTTATTGGGTGCGCTTGCAGGGTTGTTTGTATGCTCAATGTCACTTAGCATTTATGCTCAACTCGGTTTGATTTTGCTGGTAGGATTGGCAGCTAAAAATGCCATTTTGATTGTGGAATTTGCAAGAGATGAGCGAGAAAAAGGCACCACAATTGAAAAATCTGCGATAATTGCTACCAAAGAAAGATACAGAGCCGTTTTGATGACTGCGTTTACTTTCATCTTGGGTGTGTATCCGCTGATTGTTGCAACCGGAGCCGGAGCTGGTAGCCGTGTGGCTATTGGTATACCGGTATTTTACGGAATGCTTATCGGAACTGCGGCAGGTTTGGTTGTAATACCTCTGTTGTATGTTTTGGTACAAACCGTAACCGAAAAATTTTCTAAAAAATAGTTGAAACAAAAAAAGCCTCCCAAACGGGAGGCTTAAATTTTGGATATTATTTACAAGTATAAGTGAAAATAAATAGATTTGTATAATCCTCTTTGAGGCAATAAAAAACAAAAAGCGACATCGTGTAGCAGATGTCGCTTTTTTAAGAATCTACCAACAAGGCCAAGAGCCACAATCCAGATACTCGAGTTCTCGGTCAATGTTTTTGAAAGCTCTTTGTTTCTGCATATCAGTAAAAGATGTTCTGTGTTCTATAACATCTTCCAACTTTTCAAGAATCTCTTTTCTTGCCGTTACATATTCATCGTATGGAATATGCTTATATTCGACACGAATACTTTTGGCATAATTTTCATACAGAACTTTATCGTTCAAAATTGCCAAATCGAGGTCAATGATAAGCTGTTCAGGCTCAGACATATCGTCATAGTCAAAAAGTGGCTCAAAATGTTTGGTTGCCATAAACAATGGCTTAGTCGTTTCGCCAAGTTTTGAGGCTTCAAACGATTTTTCTTCATCATCTTTGATGTAATCATGGAAGAAAATTGCGGCTTTGAAGTTCTTTTCTTCTGCAAAGTCAATTTGTTTAGTCGTGTGAGCCTTAAACACACTATACTTATCAAGCATATAAGCAATATGTGACAAGTTGTGATAAGCCCTTGTTGACATTTGTGAGCAAAAATCTTCCCAAGAAATGCCCGATTGTCTGCAACAATCAAAATATTGTTTTTCAAGCAATTCTTCCATTATCATATTATGCACCGGCGGAGTAACAAACTGCGCCAACATAATATATTCGTGATGCTTGTAGCACAGTTTGATGCTTTTTGCCAAGTTATCGGGAGATTGTTCGCGAACATAAAGCACATGACCGACTTGAGATGAGAGTTTGTTGCGGGCAATTTGCCGGCTTAAACTAAACTTGACATTATAAGTTTTGGTTTCATCTGTTGCAATCAAGAACATATCTGCGCCATGCTTTTTAGCCTCATAAATCGGAAGTCCGTGATAGCTGACTATCGAAATCCTTTCGATTAAGTGTTCGTAATTAACCGGAAAGTTTGCTTTGGCGTACCACTCGAGGGATTGTTTTATCATTTCCGTTCGTTTGGCAAGTGAAAACAGCGCCGGTCTTTTAGAATCAAGCTCGATTCCAATAACAACTTTGTTGTAGGAACCATCAAGAAGTGTGTTAAAAACTGCTTCGGTATCAAGCACACTAAAAGGGTCAAAAGCCCCAGAATAAAAAAATGTTTTCATAATGATAGGTATTTAAAAATTAGACATATACTTATTTTGATATTCGAAAAGTTACAACAAATGGATTTTTAAGTCAAGAAAAAGATAAATTTTAAGTTGACTCTTATAAAAAAAGCCGATATAAGCAGTTTTGTAAATAAACCGAGAGCCGACTTTTTTCATTAGTCGGTTTTAAATAACTAATAATTAACCGGAGATTTAAAATGAAAAGAACATTCCAACCCAGTAAGCTTGTTAGAGCTCGTCGTCACGGTTTCCGTGCTCGTATGGCAACGGTAGGCGGTAGAAAAGTGTTAGCCGCTCGTCGTGCCAGAGGTCGTAAAAAACTTTCTGCATAAGTTTTTATTATGACGGAAATTCTTGTCTTAAAAAAAAGAAAAGATTTTGTAAGAGTCGCCAAAGGAGTAAGCAAGGTCACCAGAACTGCCATACTTCAGGCGGCTCCCAGTTTATCTGAAACAATTGTTCCGCCTAAAATAGGTTATACAACAACCAAAAAAATCGGCAAAGCTAATGTCAGAAATCGTGTACGGCGCAGAATGAGAGCGGTTATTAGAGAGCTTTTACCTGTTTATGGCATGGATAATGTCGAATATGTTTTAATCGGTCGCCATAATACGCACTATATCCCATATAAAGAGCTTCGTTCAGATATTAAATGGGCATTAAAAAAAGTAAATTTGATGCTTACATCAGAAGGTGAAGATATCAAAATTGCCCCGACATTTGAGCCGGAAAATGAAGACATTTCTGATTTATCTTGTTAAATTTTATCAAAAGTTTATTTCTCCGATGTGCCCCGGTTGTTGCAGATACAGGCCAACCTGCTCGGAGTATATGATTGAGGCTATAAAAGAGCATGGAGCAATAAAAGGAATATGGCTTGGTATCAGGCGAATTTTAAGATGTCACCCGTGGGGTGGCTCGGGATTTGACCCCGTGCCAAAGAAAAACAAAAAGAGTTAATTATAAAGGTGCTTATTTGCTTGATTTTAGAAAAAATATGTACTAAAAAATATCATTAAAAATTTATTTTCAGGAGTGTATAAAGTGAAAGAAGAAACAAAAAGCTTATATCTGGCAGTTATTGCCTCAATATTGATTATTTTTGGAGTTAATCATTTTTTTCCGGCACAAACACCAACTCAAAATCAAGAGCAAACGGTTGCAATACCTGAAGTTGAAAACATCAAAGAAAAAGAAGTTGTTGTTTCTGCCGTTGAGCCCGTTGAAGCAAGTGTTGCCGCCAATAACCAAAAAAACATCACTGTTGAAAATAAGGATATTAAAGGCTCAATAAGAGTAAAAGGCGCTCGTTTTGATTATTTAACTTTATCAAAGTATAAGCAGACTTTAGAAGAAAACAGCAAAAATGTTGAACTTTTGCAGCCTTCATTAACCTTAGCTCCATATTTTGCCGAATTTGGTTGGCTTAGCTCAGGCGCTGATATAGTTTTGCCCGATTCTGATACCGAATGGAAAGTTATCGGTGAAAAACTAACTCCTCAAACTCCCGTTACTTTAGAATGGGACAACGGACAAGGCTTAAAATTTGTAAAAAACATCTCCGTTGATGAAAATTATTTGTTTAATGTTTCACAAACCGTTGAAAACAATACACAAAGCCCCGTGGTTTTGTATCCGTACGGTTTAATCAGTCGCAAAGTTGATATGGAGCAACAAAAACGCTCGGTTGTGCATGAGGGTTTCAGCGGTGTAATTGAGGGTTCATTAAAAGAAGTTAAGTTTACTGATTTGGATAAACAAGAAAACGAAACTTTTGAGACCAAAAACGGTTGGTTCGGTTTTTCGGACAGATATTGGTTTACGGCTGTTGTTTTGGATAATAATGAAAATGCAACCGTTAAAATAAGTCGCAATGCAAATGATGTTTTCCAAACCGATTACAGAGGAAAAGCCGTTACCATTGCTACTGGTGGTGCGGCAACAAGCAATGTTCGTTTTTATGCCGGAGCCAAAGAAATTAAGCTTTTGGATAAATACACCGATAAAAATAAAATTGAAAAGTTTGATTTAGCGGTAGATTTCGGTTGGTACTATTTCTTAACCAAACCGTTTTTCTACATTTTGACATTCTTATATAACTTTATCGGCAATATGGGTTGGGCAATTTTGTTGTTTGCCGCTCTTTTAAGACTTGTAATGTTCCCAATTGCCAATTCGTCATATGAAAGTATGACCAAAATGAAGAAAATTCAGCCAAAAATTATGGCTTTGAAAGTTTTGTACAAAGATGATAAAATGCGTTTACAACAAGAAACGATGGAATTGTATCGTAAAGAAAAAATTAATCCGGCGGCCGGTTGTTTGCCGATGTTTATTCAAATTCCGGTATTCTTTTCTTTGTATAAAGTTTTGAACATTTCCATAGAAATCAGACACGCACCGTTTATTGGTTGGATTAAGGATTTATCAGCTCCGGACCCGTTGACCGTTTCGATATGGTCGCATATTCCGTTGCCGTCACTTTTAGATATTGGTGTTTGGCCGATTTTAATGGGTCTTACAATGTGGATTCAGCAAAAGCTTAATCCGACACCGGCCAACAAAGACCAAGCTCGTATGTTTGCATTAATGCCAATTATATTTACATTGATGTTAGGTCATTTTGCTTCCGGATTGGTAATATATTGGACCTTAAGCAACATACTTTCGATTATGCAACAAAAAGCCATAATGAAAAAGCATGGGGTAAAATAATGATAAAAGATGAGTTTTATTTTGAGCCTGAACAATTAGAATTTGGTAAAAAGATTTTTTGCCGACCTTGTAATTTTGTTTTAGGTGTTGCAAATTTAGACCAACTTCCGAGTTCTGATTTAAATGAAGTTGCTTTTGTCGGACGCTCAAATGTCGGAAAATCGAGTTTGATAAATGCGTTGTTTAATAATTCCAATTTGGCCAAAACATCATCTACACCAGGACGCACTCAACAGCTTAATTTTTTTAATTTGGATAATGTATTGCATATTGTGGATTTGCCAGGTTACGGCTTTGCCAAAGCCCCTCCGTCAGATGTTAAAAAGTGGCAAAATATAATGTCGTTATATCTACAGGGACGCCCTAATTTACGTCGTGTGTTTTTAATGATTGACAGTCGTCACGGTATAAAAAAAATTGATGAAGAGATGATGAAGATGCTTGATAAGGCAGCAGTTACTTATCAGATAATTTTAACCAAAATTGATAAAATTAGCCACAAAGAAGTTGTAAAAGTAGTCAAAGACACAACTATAAACTTAAAAAATCATGCAGCAGCACATCCTTTAGTAATACCGACAAGCTCAGAAAAGAAAAAAGGGCTCGAAAATTTACGTGCCGAAATTGCTTTGTTGATATAAAACTAAAAAACTATTTTTTTAGCTTGATGTTAAAGCTAAGTAAGGGGATGTTTTTCATACCCAAAATACGCAAAGTTGTATTGTTTATATCGTCACAGGTTATAGGTGATAAAAATTCAAGCGTGCCAACATTTATCACCCCGCCACTTGCTTTTATATTATTTTTTATCAGATTTGAGCCATAAACTTTTCTTTCCTCAAAGTTGCCATTGCCGGAAAAATAGATTTTAGTTTTCTCAAAAGATTTCACCCAGTTGCTTTCGCCTTTATTAGCAATTTTGTGAATGGAAATTGAAAATTTTATATCCTTAATGCGCTTATTGGAAACACAATATGGTGATGATGGCAACAAATTGCTTAAATTTATCAAAAGTTCAAGTTTTGAACTCGGATTATATGCTTTTATGGTATCATTTGACAGCATCATCACTTCCCAATCGTGGCTCTCGCTTACAACTTCCAACGATTGCCCCATAGATGAAAGCGAGCTAAAGCCTGATACAAAAAATATGATAAATGTTAAAGCAATAAATTTTTTCATTTTGAAACACCTCTATATTGATAAATAGAATGTAAAATAAAAATTTAAACCTTATACTAAAAAAGAGAGTGTTTCCACTTTCTAATCTTACACCCGATGGATGGACTACAAATGTTTATATCCGAAAGCAATCTGACCTCTCACAAAATCACGGTTAGATGAGTCGTTGAACTCAACCGTATAGATGTGATGACCAACCTCACGCCATGCCTGAGCAATCTCAGCCCAATTCTCGATACCTGTGCGGTATGGAATAAGCTGGTGGATTTCAGGATAGAAGAACAGCATAATCCAGGTATGTGTTCCCGGAATGGCAACAGCTTTCTGCACATTTGCGTACATACCGGCATAGTCACCATGCTTTCTTCCACGGATACCGAACACTTCCTCATTCTCGGTAAGACCCGGAACATACACATTCCTTTCTGCAGCAAACTTAACCACAGATTCGCGGTCGTTTACTTTGTGAAAATGCTGTCCGTAAACCTTTCTCTCCGGAGAATTCCATACAACGGTGAAGTCATCTGCAGAAAGAGACTGCATAGCTGCCGTTGCACCGAATGTTTCATCGGAAATGAGCTTCTGGAATACTACCAGAGTGTTGTTCTGACCTTCAATCTCGGCATACCTGAAAGGATTTTCTCTCTTTTTGAAAGAAAGCTTCACTTTCGAGAGCTCACGCCAATCACCCAAAGTAAACTTATTTGACTTGAGGTCAGCGATAACATCCCATGCTTCTGACTCAAAAAGAGCCCTCTGGTCGTAAGCAACCTTGATGACTTTAAGTTCCTCAATCTCTGAGAGGATATCGTAGGCCTGAGCTGACTTTGTGTCATGTTCCTCTTTTGAGTTTGCCGGTGGAAGTATGACAACTGTCATATTCCTAGAGATTGCCATTGCTGAACAAAGGATAGCGAAACCTGCTGCATCTGCGGTCTTAATAAAATTTTTCATATTATAAAACTTTAGAGCAACCTGCCCATAATCACCCGATTACGATACTAGATTGCCAATTAAACTTTCGCGAAAAATTATCGGGTATAATATAAACATAATCTCAAACCCAATAATATTTTTGCATTTTCAGTGTACCCCTCCCGATACCTTTTATCATGTGTTTTTTAAAATTTTTTTGAGCCTTGATAAGTTTGTTTTTATCTTTAAAATTTTAAGCATTTGCGTTATATTAAAAAACGGAGGTAAATATGCAAAATTACATCACTGAAGTCACAGAAGAACAGGCTAAAAAAGATTTAGAGTTTATTGCCAATGAAATGGCAAAAGCCGATATTGCTTATTATCAAAATGATGACCCGTATTTAACCGATGCTGAGTATGATGAGCTAAAATTAAAAAATGAATTGCTCGAAAAAAAGTTTCCGCATTTGATAAGAGCAGACAGCCCGTCAAAAAAAATCGGGGCACCGATAAAAAATGATTTTGCAAAAGTTGAACATAAAGTTCCGATGCTCTCTTTGGGGGATATCTTTTCCGAAGACGAGCTGATAGATTTTGTAAAAAGTGTTCAGCGCTTTTTAAATACCTCTGATGATATTGAAATGACATCTGAGCCTAAAATGGACGGTCTTTCGTTTTCTGCCAGATACGAAAACGGTATGTTGGTTAAAGGTGCTACTCGAGGTGATGGTAAGATCGGTGAAGATATTACCGCAAACCTAAAAACCATAAGCGGACTTCCTCATTTTGTTAATGCGCCTGACTTTCCTTCGGTTATGGAAGTAAGAGGCGAAGTTTATATGTCAAAAGCTGATTTTTTTGCATTAAATGAAAAACAGGCTGCACAAAATAAAAAAATATTTGCCAATCCGAGAAATGCGGCTGCCGGTTCATTAAGACAGCTTGACAGCAACATAACCAAAAAGCGAAATTTAAGCCTGCTTGTATATACTTGGGGTGAAGTTTCGGATATAAACTGGCAAACTCAAGCCGAGTTTTTGCAAAGGGTTAAAGATTGGGGATTTCCGGTAAATCCGTACAATAAATTGTGTCATAATCTGGAAGAAGTAATTGACAGTTATAAAATACTTTTACAAACAAGAGCCGATTTACCGTATGATATTGATGGTATTGTTTATAAGGTAAATTCTTTGGAATTGCAAAACAGGCTTGGTTTTTTAACCAGAACACCCCGTTTTGCCATTGCTCATAAGTTTCCGGCTGAAAAAGCAATTACCAGAATAAACAATATCAGAGTTCAAGTCGGTCGAACGGGAGCTCTAACTCCTGTGGCCGATTTGGAGTCGGTTAATGTGGGCGGAGTGATGGTTTCACACGCTACACTTCATAATGAAGATGAAATAAAAAGAAAAGATATTCGCATTGGTGATTATGTGCAAATTCAACGAGCCGGTGATGTAATTCCACAAGTTGTAAGTGTTGTAAAAGAAAAAAGACAACAAAATCTCCCTGAATTTGAATTTCCTAAATTCTGTCCGGAATGTGGTGCTCATGCCATAAAAGAAGATGATGGGGCCGTTCGTCGTTGTACCGGAGGTCTAAGTTGTCCAGCCCAAGCAATAGAAAGAATTAAACATTTTGTTTCAAGAGATGCTTTTAATATTGAAGGATTGGGTGCAAAAATCGTAGAAGATTTTTACAAAGAAAAAATTTTGGAAAATCCGGCGGATATTTTCACTTTGGAAGAACGAAATGACGGAGACGATTTATTTTCGGCTTTTGGGGGATTGCAACTTGAACAAAGAGAAGGTTGGGGAAAAAAGTCGGTTGATAATTTGTTTAAAGCTATACGAGAAAAAACGCAAATTGATTTGCAAAAGTTCATTTATGCTTTAGGTATAAGACAAATCGGCACTGCCACTGCCCTTTTAATTGCAAAAAATTATATCTCATTTGAGAATTTTAAAACAGCAATGCAAAATGAGGACATTCAAAAACTTTTGAGCATTGACGGCATTGGTGAGGCGATGGCTAAAGATATTGTGGAGTTTTTCAAAGAAGAACACAACTTAAAAATTGTCGATAAATTGCTACAATATGTAACCGTAAAAGATTATGAACAGCAAGAAATTTCAAATTCCGTCTTTGCTGACAAGACCATTGTGTTTACGGGAACATTGGAAAACTTAACCCGAGCTGAAGCAAAAGCTTTAGGGGTAAAACTCGGAGCAAAGGTTGCGGGTTCTGTTTCAAACAACACCGATTATGTCATTGTAGGAAGTGATACTGGTTCAAAAGCCAAAAAAGCCTTAGAATTAGGGGTCAAAATCTTAAACGAGGCAGAATTTTTGAACTTGATACAAACAAAATAATATTTTGATTTAAAAATGAAAAAAAATGGTATAGAATAATAAAAATAGTTTTTATAAAAGGATTATGAATATGAAGTTTGTTATTTTAGTGTTGTTTTCCATTATATTTTTTACCTCTGAATTAGAAGCTGCAGAATTTGATAGCATTAAAAATTCATTGCAAATCGAGGAAGAAGAACTTAATCCGGCCCAAATTTTTGAACAACAAATGTTGGCAAAAAAGAAATCTTATTCAAGATCTCAATCAAGAAAGAGTGCAAGAAGAGGTTCAAAATCTTCAAAACGTTCAGGAAATACTTCACGAAAATCAAGTGGTTCAAGGGGTGGAGGTTCGAAAGGACCATCGTTGTCGTCGGGCATGTTCGTGAAATAGAAAGAGTTTAATATGAGCTCAATTATAAAAACGAGGCGCTTTTTGCCCTTAATGATTACCCAGTTTTTGGGAGCGCTAAACGATAATTTGTTTAAAAATGCCCTGCTTACAATGGTGGCACTTAAAATGTCCAATCAGTCGGATATATTATCAAATGTCATTGCCGGACTTTTTATTTTGCCGTTTTTTCTGTTTTCGGCATGGGCGGGAGAATTTGCCGATAAATACAGACGAGATACAATTGCTAAAAACTTAAAGTTTATTGAAATTGTTTTAATGACAGGTGTTTTGATTGCCTATTATACCTCAAGTTTGAATTTGCTGATTTTACTGATGTTCTTAATGGGGGCTCAATCGGCTTTTTTCGGTCCGGTAAAATATGCTCTGTTACCTCAACAGCTCAAATCCGAAGAACTCATAACCGGCAATGCTTATATTGAAGCCACAACCTATATCGCCATTTTGGGCGGTTTGATTGCCGGAACTTTGTTACCCATTGAGGTCAGTATATTTGTTCTGATAACTTTGGCTGTTATCGGATATTTCGCCTCAAGCAAAATTTTGCCGGCACCTGCCCCCAGAGTCGAGCTTAAAATAAACAAGAATCTGTTTAGGGCTATGGGGCAAAATTTTAAGTTTCTAAGAAAACATAAATATATTTTACAAAGTATTTTGGGTGCAAGTTGGTTTTGGACAATCGGTGCTTTGGTTGCGGTACAAATTTACCCGTTATGTGCTCAAGTCATAAATGCGGATAAAGGTACAATAACATTCTTTTTGGTTTTGTTTTCGGTTGGCGTTGCAGTCGGCTCTTATGCTTGCAACAAAGTCTTAAAAGGTCAGATAAATATGATATATGTGCCATTAAGTGCGCTCGGTATGGCAATGTGTTTGTTTGGTTTATGGCTTGCAAGCAATAATTACCCCACTGCAAAAAACATATTAAGTTTTATGGAATTTTTAACCGCTCCGAGAGCTTTTATGTTTAGTATAAATTTGTTTATGTTGGCATTTTTCGGCGGATTATATATAATCCCGTTAAATGCTTTTATGCAAAACAGAGCACCAAAAGCTTACACCGCATCAGTTATTGCCGGCAACAACATTATTAACTCTTTCGGAATGACTTTTTCGGCTGTTTTTGCAATTTTATTGTTTAAGTTGGGCTTTACCTTACCGCAATTGTTTATGATTATGGGTATAATTTCATTAATGGTAGCATTTTACATATGCTCATTATTGCCTGACACTCTAACTCGTTCTTTGTTACAAACAGTTTTAAGATTTATGTTTCGCACAAAGGTAACCGGATATTCAAATTTTAAAAAAGCCGGTTCAAGAGTTTTAATTATTGCCAATCATACTTCTTTATGGGATGGAGTTTTGATGGCAGCTTTTATGCCCGAGCGCATAACTTTTGCGATAACATCGGCTTGGACCGGAAAATGGTTTATGCCCATAATCAGGCTTTTGGTAGATTTTTATCCGCTTGATATGTTAAATCCGTTATCAATCAGAAATTTAATTGAAGAAATTAAAAAAGGCAGAAAAGTTGTCGTTTTTCCTGAGGGGCGCATAAGTTTAACCGGAAAAATCATGCAGGTTTTTGACGGAGCGGCAATGATTGCTTCTAAAGCAAACGCAAAACTTTTGCCGGTTAAAATTTCGGGAGCCGAATATTCTACAATGTCGTATGTTCAAGATAAGTTTTATACCAAAACCTTTCCTCAAATTGACATTGATATTATGTCGGCACAAAAATTTGAAAATTCTTCAAGTAAAAATTCTCGCAAAGTTATGGCCAAACAACTTTATGATTTGATGATTGAGATGAGTGTAAACACGGCTCCTTTCAATCAGAGTATGTTTGAAGCATTAAGGAAAAAAGCTAAAATCAATAATAAAAAACACATTATAGCAACCGATATTTTGGGCAATACGGTTTCGTATAATGATTTGATTGTAAAATCGACAGCTTACGGACAGGCTTTACAAAAAATTGTGGGCGATGTTCAAAAAATAGGGCTTTGTATGCCGTCCGGACTAAACTTTTTGGTGTGGTTTTGGGCAATTCAATATTTAGGTAAAACCGCCGTTATCTTATCTGAAAACAACTTAAAAGAACAAATAACAAAATCAAAAGTTGATGTATTACTGAGTTTGTCCGATTATGAAAACCTGTCTTGTGAAAACCTTAATGTAAGCAAAATAAAACCGTTAAGATTTGCAATCGGCAAAATTTATAAACCAAACGATGTTTGTGTAATTATGTTTAAAAACCAACATATGTTGCAATACAGCTCGAAAGAAATTTTAAAATCTTATCATATGCTTGATTGTGTATTGCCGTTTAATACCAAAGATGTGGCTGTAAATACATTAAATTCTGATGTTTCGGACGGGTTTGTTTTAGGTTTTATATTGCCGATTTTAAGCGGTATAAAATCTTGTTTCATTCCGGATATGAATGCAAAACTTGTATCTCGTATATATTATGACTTGGCCGCAACCGTGCTGTTTTCAAATGAAAAAACTTATACCGAATGTGCAAAATATGCTGCTTCCTTTGATTATTTTAATACAAAACTGGCATTTAGTATCGGGCAAAAGGCCGACAATGAAACTTTGGATATATGGCTTAAAAACTTCAATGTACGAATTTTGGAAAGCTATATTCCCAATGATAGTGCCCTAATAGCAACAATTAATACTCCGCTTTATTATAAATTCGGCTCTTTGGGGGTTAGTCTTATAGATAATAATCAAAGTTTGTCAGAGCTTACATTTGATGAAGACGGGTTTGCGTTTAAATAGAAAAGAAGCTCTCTTATCTCAAGAGAGCTTTTAACACTTAAAACGGGGTTATAATTTTGTTTGCCGGTAAAACTTCTTTTGTCTTTCTATCGATAACAAAACCCGTTTGATCAATTTGTTCAAGGTCCGGATGTTTGAGATTTCTTTTTATTGCCATATAATTAAACCAAGCTTTGAGCAATTGGCAGAAGGCAATAATCAGCAAAATCACGCAGACTAACAATAAAATCCAATAAACAATAACATTCATAGGCAGAAAAATTAAGTGACACATAATGATTAAGTATTGGAAAGTACTGTATCATAAAAATGAAAAAAAACAAGCTGAAATTTGTATATCTGAAATATCCGAGAATGTTCGAATACGGATAAAACCATCTGCCTTTTTAACAGTGATTATTAGAAGCTGATAAAATTTTACTTTAAAATAACAACAATTTATTGACTTTTAGCAAAATTATATTATATAGTCAGGCTGAGATTATTGAAGTGCAGAAAGGCTAGCTGCCACCATATATTTTATAAGTATATGTATTAATGATGACGGATAGCGCCGCCCGTCCAATAATCTCCCTGTACTTAATTCTGTTTTTTATATATACTTTTGATAACAGTTTGTCCGTTTGCCGGATTTTGTGATATATAACCATAATCTGCGTTTTAATTGTCTTATCAATTCGTTTCTGCCTCTATATCTTGTGTATCCGTCAATGGCTTTATCCACTCCTTGAACTCCTTTATATAAGCCATATCAACCTGTTAATGCTTCTGCCCCATATTCAGCAATCATTCCTCCGATTTGAGCCGGAATAGTTGTTCCATCCTTTTTGGAACTTTCCATTTTCCGGCATATAGTATTTTAATCGTTCTTTGGCAAGATCTACAAATTCATTCAGATTGGCAATAAATATTTCGCCATTGTTCTTGTATCAAATTTCTTACATCTTTAGGATATACGATAGATATTTCAAGGTATTTTTTATGAAAATTATTTAATACGGGCAATTATGAAATAATTACCATAAACCAATCAAAAAATTTGTTCCAAAAAGATATAATGGGACTAACATCTATAAGTGTCGTAAAAGATAATAAAATAAGTATAATCGGAATTATTGCCAACACCATAGAAACACAAAAAGCACCATATGTAATACGTTCTATTATACTTAATGTTTTATCATACTTACTTTCAAATTTCTCTATTGCTCTCAACATTACTACAACTCACAAAACACAATCGCAAATGATGCTAATAAAAAACATAGAAAACATAAGTACGATAACATAACATTTAACAATATTTTTATTATTTTGCTATCTTTTATGGTCATATCCCACTCCTTTGTAACAAGTTATGCTGATTTATCCTATTTGTCAAGAACAGAACAAATCATTTGTAAGGATATTCGTCACTTATATAAGGAGATATTAAGTCATGGCAATTTTCTTCAGGATAAAGATAGCCCAAATAGTTTCCTATATTATTAGCTCCCATATCCTGATTACTTCCCCACAACATATTAGTTTTACCATATAAATCTTTATATTCTTTAGCTTCTGACAACACATGCATCATACTTGCATCATATATACCTCTTTGAGCCGCTAAACAATTCATCATAGCATGTTTATACTTATCATGATAACTTTTGTTTTTATAACTCTTATAATTATTATAGTCTGCTTTTAAGTTTATTATTGAACTTAAAGGTGTTGTCTTAAAGACATTATTAAAATCATAATATTTGGGTTTAGGATGCTCTTTTTTTACTCTATCATACACAGCCATAAAATTTATATCACCATTAGGTAAAAATTCGTTTTCATCATACTTAGGGTAATTATCATTATCAGGATATGGTTGAAAAGTAGGTTTTTTATTATTAGTGTCTACTTGAGCAAAGTTTGAGGGAACTTTAATTGTGTTTGAAGAATAACTTTCCTGTGGTTTCGGTTTTTCCCCAAAATACTTAACTTTCCATTCGGGCTCTTTTGATTTTACATAATTTCTTACCCTCTCGGTCATCTTTTCTGTGCCCTCAAATGCATCACCGTCATAAAATACATCTATCGCAGCTCTTACCTCCGG
>JAFTYO010000001.1 GCA_017464685.1 Alphaproteobacteria bacterium | reverse complement strand
CCTTTCAAGACGCATCATAAACCGTTTTTTTTTTTTGCAAGTAAAAAGAGTCTGTTTGTAGATTTAAATCAAAAAAGGTGTAGAAGTCTGATAAAAATGTTGAGTTTTAACAATGGAAATGTAAAGTCTTCATATAATCTGTTATATACTTATTAAGATAGGACTATTATGAAACCGATTAAAAAAGAACAACCGCATTATATTGGGCACAGAGCCAGAGTAAGAACAAAATTTTTCAAAGATAACGGAGCTTCGATGGCCGATTATGAATTGATGGAAGTGTTGTTAATGCAGGCCATACCGAGACGAGATGTAAAAGAACAGGCAAAAGATTTAATCAGTCATTTCGGCAGTTTCAGTGAGGTAATATACGCAAGCAATGAGGCTTTAATTGAGTTCGGAGTGTCGCAAAGTGTATTATTTATGGTAAAATTTGTTGAAACGGCAATGATAAGGTCGTCGTGGCAAAGATTAAGCGAAGACAATCGCCCGATATATAAAAATTTGTCCTATATGATAGAATATTGCCGGATGTTGCAAGGGCACAAAGGACATGAAGAATTAAGAATAATAAGCTTAGATAACGGATATCACATAATTGCGGAAGAGTTGATACAAACAGGCACACCGAATGCGGTATATATAGAACCTAGAGCGATAGTGTCAAAAGTCTTAAAACAAGAAGCGTCTATGGTAGTGATGGTACACAATCACCCCGGAGGTAAGGCCGAGCCGTCAATGGCGGATATCAAACAGACACAAATAATAATGGACATATTAAATTCGCTAAAAATTGCACTGTACGACCATATCATTATCACCAAAGACAGCTATTACAGTTTTGCCGAAAATAGTGATATCTACACAATAAACGACCAACTTAAACGACATATGAAAACGTGATTTCAATTTGCACCGAGTATTAAAAATAAATTTAACCTGTCATTACTCAGAACTAAAGTTCTTCTGGTGGAATGACCGTGATGAGAGAAATACCGCACCTCATTTTTGATTTAAATTCCTTTGAAGACTCTTTTTACTTGCAAAAAAAAAACGGTTTATGATGCGTGTTGAGAGGCATGTAAAAACTCTTTTTTATTGTTTAAGTTTATTTTTTTAAAGGATACCCGTTGATGAGACAATATTTTCTTTTAACTGCGGCTGCTTTAATAATTTCAGGCACAGCAAATGCAACAGATCAAGCAACTGGCACACTTCAAGCTTCAGTAGCTGTAATAAAAACAGATAAAATTGAATGTGATGGTTTAGTATTTTATATGTTAACAAGTGATACATCTCAAGAATTTACGGTAACCATATCACCTGATGGAAATTTAACATCAACAGATACTACCGGTAATTTTTTTGATAACTATACTGCCGGTATCTGTACGCGTTCAAATGGCACTTTTGTAGACACAGAACATTTTTTTGTCTTAGCAGAGGGCCCTGTTAAACTCACTAATATAAATAGGCCTGATGCAGAAAACATACCAACAATATCTAATTTTCAACTTTCTTTATCTGAAGATAACACCACAATAAAAATCGGAGGGACCTATACTTTTCCTGCCAATATTGAAGAAGGAGGATATATGGCTACTATACCCGTGATTTATATGTATCAGTAATATATAAAATATCCCCATATTAACAATGTTAAATATGGGGATATATTTTTAGCTATATTTCTTTTTATCAATAAAGAATTTTATTACTCCTAACGGAATTGAAAGCACATAAAGTCCTGTCATAACTCCCAATGTGAGCCATGGTTGTGTAAGCATAAAGTTGATAAACAACACAACCAAGAGCATCAAAGGTAAGAACATTGAAGTATGCACTTTCATTTTCTTTAATGATATGGTCGGGATTCGGCTAACCATTAAAAAGGCAACGGTAGGCATCAAAATTGAGCAAAACAGATTTGAGCGCAACACAACTTCGGTTGCCGGAAAATCAAAAGTAATCAAAATCGGCATCAAAGCAATGGCAGCTGCTGCCGGTGCCGGAACACCGACAAAATAGTGCGACCAATATTCAGGCACATCATCTTCATCAAGCATGGTATTAAAGCGAGCCAAACGCATGGCCATTCCCATTGCAAAAATCAGGCAGAATAACCAACCGAAGCGAGGAAAATCATAAAGTGACCATTGATAAATCAAAATTGCGGGGGCAACACCGAAACTCACAAAATCAGAAAGAGAATCAAGCTCTGCGCCAAATTTTGATGAAGCTTTTAAAAGTCTTGCAACCCTGCCGTCAAGTCCGTCAAAAAGAGCGGCTAAAAATATGCAAATAACTGCTTTTATCCAATCTTCCTGAACAGCATATCTGATTGATGTAACACCGGAACACAAAGCCATCATGGTTACCATATTAGGTGCAATTTTTCTAAACGGCACCTCTTTTAATTTTTCTTTTGAAAGCATAATTTTTTCTTTTGATTTTATGAGCTTGTCATTAAGCTTATCATTAAACCTTACATTTATTTTTTTCATTATTTTACCTCTCCCTCAACTCGTGGAGCATTTGAGGTAAGGTTAGCCAAAACGGTTTCACCTGCTACCATGGTTTGACCGACACAAACTTGCGGTTCAATATCGGTAGGCAAATATACATCTAAACGAGAGCCGAAACGAATGAGACCAAAGCGTTCACCGGCCTGATATTCTTGCCCTTCTTTGGCAAAACATACAATTCGGCGCGCAACTAAACCTGCAATTTGAACAAAAGCAATTTCTTTACCGCAATCGGTGCACATAGCTAACAACTGGCGCTCATTGTCTTTGCTGGCTTTATCAAGAGTTGCATTGAAAAACTTACCTTTGATATATGCAAGTTTAGTAATTTTTCCTTTGGCCGGAGCTCGATTTACATGCACATTGAACACACTCATAAATATGCTCACACGATTGTAAGTTTTGGTGTTTAAGCCCAATTCTTCGGGGCCAGAAACTCTTGTAATCATCTGCACAATACCATCGGCAGGAGATACAACCACATCTTTAATTTGAGGTGTAACTCTTTCAGGGTCTCTAAAGAAATAATAACACCAAATTGTTAAAACCAATCCGATAACACCCAAAGGCATCCATACTATAGCCAATAACGCTGTTATGGCCGCAAAAATGCTGATAAATCGCCAACCCTCATTATTGATGTTCGGGAAAATAAATCTTTGAATTGAAAGATCAACTTTTTTCATTTTAAATATCCTTTTTAATATTACACCGAAACGCTGTTTCTGTCGTGTTTAAAGTTAAAAAAAATTACCTTTACGGCAAATTACACATAAGCACATTTTTATCAAAAAAACAAGCGCTTTATTTTAAGCGCCTGAATTTATCAACCTATTTATTGGTCATGTTTTTCAAATTTTGAATTATGTTTTGTGCCATGGTTTGAGTTTCCGTTTCAATACCGGCGGACTGCAAAGCCAGATTTTTTATACAAGAACCGGCCAATTCTTTAGCGGTTGCCACAATACTTCCGTTAAACAAAGTGCCGTTTTGAAGTTTTGTATTAGCCTCACTGACAAGACAAGCTTTTAACTTTGTTTTGTAAGATGCATTGGCATCAACTTGAGCATATTGTGATAAATCTGCGCTACAACCTGCCAAAATAGTGGCAAGAGCACATATAAAAGTTCTTTTCATTGTAGATTCTCCAAATTAAAATTAGTTGGGACGACTGATAACTTCATCAATCACCTGTTTCATCAAACGAGGCTGATTGATAAAAGAAAACACAACCTTCGATGTTCCGGTACCCGAAAACAATATGTCACCATAGTTAAACAAGCGACCGAAAATACTTTGTCTGATTTCAACCGATTCAATCCTTTCACGGTTTAGTTCTTCGGTAGTAACATTAATAATGCCTGTTCTTTTTACAACTCGTTTATTGGTGCATACCATTTCAATCAGGTTTCTTTTAAGCCAAGATGCTATGGTAAAAATAACCAAAGCCACAACCGGCAACCAAACGGCAACGGTTAAGATGCTACTGTTATATCTTTCTAAAGTTCTGGAATAACTCATAGCCGCAAACCAAGCAAACACCGATGCAGAAGTTAAACAAAAAGGAATAATCAATGCAAAATAATGCAACCTTCCCACGAGCTCTATATCTTCTCCGGGGGTAAGTGTACTGGCTGTATAGCGATATCTTCCGAGCATATATTTTCTCCCATTGCTGTTATATTTACAAAATAGCCTATTTGTTTTGGATTTGTCAAATATAATCGTATAAATCTAGGGATAATTTTTACTAAAAATAATGTTTTATGCCGAAAATGTGTTCGCTGACATCTTTTTGCTTATTAATTTGATGTTCAAATTTTGTTGCCAGAGCCCAATTTTGCGACAAATATGTTTCTGCCTCAAATTCAAATTTTAAGTTTGACCCGACAGATGACGAAGCATAAGTTTTTTTAACTTCGGCTTTTATGCCGAGTTTGTTATATGTAGCAATAAATCCGGCTCTAAAACCAAGACCTATCCAAGCATTATTTGTTAAAAAACCGCCATAAGCACCATCGACCGAGCTTAAAAAATATGCCAATACATTTTGATTTAGAGCAAATGTCGCACCTGATGCGACAGATGTATTGAAAACATATCCGTTATCTTGTGTTTTCGGGTTAAATGTTCGGGCTATGTTTAATTTTATATCATATGACGGTGTCGCAAAAAGTTTATCAATAGGCGAAAATGAAGCAAGTTCCAAGATATTTATTTTTTCCAAAACATATTTGTTGTCATCATCGTAATGTCTGAATTTTGTATCTAAAAAATTTATTTCGGCACCTTGCAAAAATCCTTTGTTGCTATCAATTAACGAATGATATGCAGGCCTTATGGAAATTTCTTCAAAAACATCACCGTTTTTAGCTCCGATACCGATACTTAACATTGCCGAATTGTGTGCCGATACCGGATTTATGCCTGTTTCAAGCTCATCAAATGAGGGCTTTATTTTTAAGGAATTTCTTTGTTTTAATATCGAAAAACTTTTTTTGCGATAATTGGTTAATTCCAAATCTTTGGTTACATATTGATATTGAACATATTGATATGCCGTTTCCAAAACATCGGCTTTTTCTTCTTCATTTAATAAGGCAAAATTAAACTCATCTTGTTTTACAATTTTAAGCAAAGACTGATATTGTTTTTTATTCATCTGTCTGATGCGATGTTTGATTTTTTTCTCTCGTGACGGCCGATATTTAACTTCTTTAATCAGGCCCTTTTGCTGATTTATGGCCTTAATGGTATCAAGCGGTATGGTTTGCACTTTAAATAGTTTGGCCAAATTGAGCTCAGGTCTGACAGCATCAAGAGCTTCCATTAACATATAAGAACAATTTAGGGTAAAAAAGTAATATGGTGTGAGGGTTTGTCCGATTTCCCAAATGTGCGCTACAAACAAATCAAGTTCATCTTGCGATAAATTCAGTCCATATTCCCAAATATCCCGATTTTCCAGGTTGTTATATGTGTTGATTATGTCATAATACGGTTTAACGGTAAAACCGCCTTGATATGCCCCGATTAAACCATATATGGAATATAAAAAACTATCTTCATATCCTTTGGTAAAAGCACCATAATTGATACCATGTGCCAAAAGTTGCGTTCCTTTGCGCTTGGTATCAATTCTTAACAAAGTGTGTCCGAACAATGATGATGAGTTGTTCATATATGCATCTGTAAACAAAAATGTTATACCTGACGGTTGCAAATCGGTTTTAAAACTTTCATATTCGGCGCATTCCGGAAAATCAGAATCTATGAGAGCGTTATCTTTTAACAGTTTATAACGAGCCGGAAACAAACACTTTGTTTTATCATCATCAGATTGAAACATCTCAATTGTTGCTTTTAATTCTCTTTTGGGGTCTGTTCTTCCTAAAGGGCTCAAATAAAATGTATCAGAGCCGATTGTTGCTTTGTATCCGCCAAAAAATTTAGGCTGATAATGAACAATTTTGAGCCACTTGTCCGAATGTGCAAAATCCGAATAATTAGCATTTGCATTGAAACTTAAAAATAAAAAAGAAAGAATAAGCAACCGATACATCATTTTAAATTTTAAGCACGACTTATGTTTAAGTCGTGCTTATCCTATATTAAAGCCAAAATTAAGCCTTCATTATTTCGTAAAATTTTAAAGTTAAATCAACGGCATTAACATTTTCATCAGGGAACAAAACAGCAAAGTTTTGATATGTTTTCAAAGCAACTGTTTGTTCATCCATATTTAAAATGCCGGCCAATGTTGTTAAGGTTTCACCTTCACCTGCGGCTGCATCAATTGCAAACTGTTCCATGTTATTTTCAACAAAAGCCAAAATCATCTTTTGAGTACCGCCGGTAACACGACCATTCGGGTCACAACCTGATGTACCAAAGGTAATGCCGAATGTTTGGTTACCGAAAATGCCGTTTGTGGTAACAGCTGCAACTTGCGGAATGATACCGCTTTGACCACGCCAAGCCATTGAACCCAAGCCACAGCCTGTACTATCCAATGCATTTGCCGGATTGCTCAAAATACCAACAGAAAGCATCAAAGATGCAAATAAAGTTTTATTCATGGTTTTTCTCCGATTTAATAAAAAAATTACCTCTAAAGTTTAACAAAACCAATACGATTGTATATACTTTTTAAAATTTTTTGCACAAGAAAGAAAACTCTTGATTTATTTTTTTTAGTTGTTATATTGAGCGTATAAATTAACCGTTGACTGTGATAAAGGCTTATCGCAGTCTGATTTTTTCTAACTTTTTAAAAATAATCCGCCTTTTTTTGATAAAAAAGGACAGGATTTTATTAGGAGAATTAAAAATGGATAAATTTCCTTTGACCAAAAAAGGATACTTGCAACTTGAGCAAGAACTTAAAAATCTAAAAGGCATTGACAGACCAAACATCATTGCTGCCATTGCCGAAGCTCGTTCACATGGCGACTTATCCGAAAATGCAGAATATTCGGCCGCCAAAGAAAAGCAAAGTTTTATTGAAGGACGTATTCAGGAACTGGAAGCCGTTGTATCCAGAGCACAGGTAATTGACCCGCAAAGTGTTAAAGGCGATGTAATTCGTTTTGGAGCTACTGTTTTGGTTGTTGATGAATCTAACGACAAAGAAACCGAATATCAAATTGTCGGCGATTATGAAGCTGATATTGAAAAAAATCTTATTTCGCTTTCTTCACCTTTGGCCAAGGCGCTTATCGGCAAAGAAGTCGGCGATGTGGCCGAATATATGGCTCCGGGCGGTAAAAAATCTTTTGAAATTTTGGAAGTAAAATATCTTTAATTTTGGTTTTTACTCCTTATTTAAACCGGTATTATACCGGTTTTTTTAATGGAGAATTTTATGGATAAGCAAAAATGTGTTTACGATTATGCCAATAAGTGCGACTGTTCGGAAGATGATAATTGCGGTTGTTCATATCCTAACAATATGGGTGCTGATTTTGATTGCGAAAATAAAACGAATTTATCAAAAACTAAAATATAAATTATCTTGACTTTTTAAAACTTTGTGTTACATTACAATTGTTCTTGTCGCTTTTAGGGCTTATAAGCGAGGAACTTATATCAACCGAGCCGAGGTTAAAACATATTGCAAAAGTTTTTCTTATTGCTTTTGATGTCGGCTCCTATAAGGGAGTTTTTTAATGCAAAAATACAAATACAAACATGGTTTAAGCATTATGAGAGCACAGCCTTTCCACATCGGCCATGCAAAAATCATTGATACAATGCTTCAATCGTGCGAAAAAGTCACCATTATTTTAGGGTCGATTCAAGAACACGGAACATCAAGAAATCCGTTAAATTACACCACCAGAAAAAAGATGATTCAAAACATTTATCGTTCAAGTCCCGATTATGAACGTCTAAAAATTATCGGTTTGTTTGATATAAACAATCCGGCTGAATGGGGCGAATATGTTTTGGACTTTATCTCCGAAACACTACCAGATTTGCCGATTCCTGATGTTTATTATGCCGGAAGCGCCTACGATTCACATTGGTTTAAAGACTGTTTTAATACCATTGAACTGGTTGACCGTACAGACCCTGATTTTCCGTTTGTAACCGGTACCATGGTTAGAGACATGATAAAATTCGGCGACAATCGTTGGAAAAATTTTATTCATCAGCAAAACCATCAAATTATTGAAGACAATTTTTATCGTAAAAAAGCAATTATCTAAGCCATATCGGCAGAAACATCTGCGTCTTTTAAAGGGCTTATAAAAGACAGATGTAATTTAACCCTAATAAGCCAAGGAAGGGAAAAACATGACAGAGCGCATTTTACTGCGGATAGATTTTCAAAACGATTTTGTTCATCCGCAAGGAAAATTAACCTTAAGCGATACCGATTTAATCGATAGGCATCAAAAATTTGCCAACTCATTACAAAAAGGTATGTTTGATACAATTATCGATTCATATGACACACATTTTCATCAAACATATCCTCACACTTTTGAAGCAAAAAACTTTCCCGAGCATTGTATTTTCAGTTCTTGGGGGTGGTATTCGGCGGCACCGTTAAAAGAAAATATCGAAACCGTCAACATATACAAATCGACTACCAATATTTGGAACGAAAAAAACACTTATGATATTTTGTCGCAAGACTGGCAAAATAAAGAGGTTTACTTATGCGGTGTATTAAGTGAAATTTGTGTTTATCAAGCCTTAAAAGGCTTAATTAAACGAAATGCAAATGTTATTATCATTGAAGATTTGTGCAAAGGTATAAATGCACAAATATCCGATATTTTAGAACATCAAGACTTTCAAGAGCATATCAAAAGCGGTCAACTGAAAAGCATAACTTCTGCACAATTTTTTCGTTCACATCTTTTAGATAAAAAAATTGAGCATAATTTGGTACATAAAACTTTGGGAGATTAAATATGAGAAATGACCTTTTACAATCGGGAACGCCTTTTTATTGCGATTTATACCACTTAACAATGGCACAAGCTTGGTTTTCGGATAATAAACATATGGAGCAAAAAACTTCCGAAGCTTTTTTTAGAAAATGTCCTTTCGGTGGCAGTTATCTGGTTGCGGCCGGTTTGCAAGAGTTTGTCGAATGGATAGAAAACTGGCATATTTCGCAAAAGGATATCGACTATTTGAAAACTTTAAAAAATGCCGATGGACTTAACTTGTTTAATGATGATTTTTTGAGCTTTATCAAAAATCAAAAATTGAACTTAAGCATAAATGCGGTTTCGGAAGGCGAAATCGTATTTTCCAATGAACCGGTGCTAAGTGTCAGCGGACCTTGTTGGCAGGTCGATATGGTAGAGGCTGCTTTTTTAAATATATTTAATGCGCAAAGCCTTATTGCAACCAAAGCTTCTCGTATGGTAAATGCGGCCTCAAGTGACGGTATAAAAAGACCAGTATTGGAATTTGGCTTAAGACGAGCACAAGATATGGGGTGCTTTTTGCCAACCAGAGCTTCATATATCGGCGGTTGTGTCGGAACCTCAAATGTTGCGGCCGCTCAATATTACGGTATTGAGGCAAAAGGAACAATGGCACATTCTTTTATCATGAGCTATGAAAACGAAAAAGATGCTTTTATATCATACTTAAAATCGTCAAAAGGCAATACAACGCTTCTTGTTGATACCTATGATACCAAACAAGGCATTAAAAATGCAATTAAAGCATCTGAAAAAACCGGTATCAGACTTGATGGTATCAGAATAGATTCGGGCGATTTGGCCTACTGGTCAAAGTTGGCACGCAAAATGCTTGATGATGCCAATATGGGACATACAAAAATTGTTGTTTCAAACGATTTAGACGAGTATCTGATTGAAAATCTGGTAATGGTACAAAAAGCCCCGATTGATATATTTGCTGCCGGTACCAAACTTGTTACTGCATATGATACTCCGGCCTTGGGAGGTGTGTTTAAAACCAAAGAATATATGTCTCAGCCGAAAATCAAAATTGCCGAAAATAAGACCACCATTCCCGGTGCCACAAAAGTTGTTCGTATAGTTAAAAACGGTAAATATGAAGGTGATATAATCACTCGCTCATCAGAGGAGTTGGTTTACAATCAAAAACTCTCAAGAGGTGTAAGGTCGTACAAGCTAAATTCTGCCACAACGGAAAACACATATTTTGAAAAAGGAACCGATGCTTATTATTTGCTAAAACCTGTAATGATTAACGGACAAATGGTCGGACAAGATTTAGATTTGAGCTTAAAACAAATAAGGCAAGAGACGTTAAGAAACTTGGAAAAACTGGATAATTCTTATAAACGACTTGCCAATTCACACATATACGGCGTAGGTTTGGAACAAAATTTGTTTGACTTACAACAATGTCTGATAGCAAAACATCAAGAGAGGTAAAAATGGAAAATTTATGGATTGAACTAAAACAAAAATTTAAATCGCACTGTGAACAAAATGGATTCACAAAAGTAATTTTGGGACTGTCCGGCGGTCTGGATTCGGCATTGGTATCAGTGTTGGCTGCCGATGTTTTAGGCGGTGAAAATGTTACTGCAATTATGATGCGAACAAACTTCACCTCATCTTTGAGTATCGACATCGCCAGAGAAATTGCCAAATTTAACAACTTAAATTATCACGAAGTTGATATTCAAAATCTGATAGATATTGAAACAGTGTATTTAAAGAATTTATTTGGTCAACAACCTAAAAGTATTGTTCTTGAAAACTTGCAGGCAAGAGCCAGAGCAAAACTTTTGATGGCTTGGTCAAATCAGTTTGGCGGAGTGGTATTAGCTTGCTCAAACAAATCGGAAATTTTAACCGGATATTGCACACTTTACGGTGACACTTGCGGTGCTTTTGTTCCGCTCGGAAATATCTATAAATCGGATATTTTTAAACTGGCCAAATATATTAACGGCATCAACCGAGTTTTACCGCAAGAGGTAATCATCAGGGCACCGAGTGCCGAACTTGCCTTAAACCAAAAAGATGAAAATTCGCTTCCGTCGTATGATATTTTGGACGATATATTAAAACAATATGTTGATGAAAAATTATCCGTTGAACAAATCGTAAATTCGGGAAAAGATTTTGCTACCGTTGAAAGAGTTATAAAACTGTATCAGACAAGCGCTTTCAAACGCAAACAAATTCCTCCGATTTTATAATAAACTTTTTTCTTATAAAATAACAGCACTCTGACATTTTTATTGATATCAGAGTGCTGTTGTGCATGAAGTAATATTTATTCTTCTTCTGATTGTTCTTTTTCTTTTATTTGAACACGAACACGTTTAACCCTCATTTTGTTGGAAGAGATAACTTCATAATGACAATATTCATCTTCAACCTTATCACCAACTTTCGGAGCTCTGCCTAATAGTGTAAAGACATACCCGCCTATGGTACTTTCATCACGTTCGCAATATGGTAAACTCATGCAATCATAAGCATCTTCAATTAATACTTTGCCGTCAAATTCACAGATGTGTTCGTTAACCTTTTGAATTTCTTGAGCTTCGGCAACATCATGTTCATCCATAATATCACCAACTAATTCTTCTAAAATATCTTCCATAGAAAGCATGCCGGCAGTTCCTCCATATTCATCAACTACAATGGCAACATGGGTATGTTTGCGCATCATAAGATGTAAAACTTCGGATACTGATTGGTTTTCCGGCACAAACAAGATTTGACGGGCAATTTTATTTAATTTACTTTTTTCCAGCTTTTCTTCACAATGTTCCAATAAATCACGAATGTGAATCATTCCTACAACGTTATCACGGTCTTTGTCACATAACGGATAGCGAGTATGTTTGGATCGTTTAATTAATTGCATAACTTGTTCAAAACTGTCGTTTAAGAATAAACATGACATATCTTGTCTTGGGATCATCACTTCATGTGCGCAAATTTCTGAAAAATCAATTGCATTTTGAATGATATCGCGTTCAGTATCATCAAGAACTCCACCGCGCTGTGAGGCATTAACTATAAGTTTTATTTCTTCTTCCGAATGCGCCATTTCTTCTTCTGAAGCCGGTTTTACCCCCATCATTTTAAGTGCTTTTAGTGTAACCATATCCAGAACCCATATAAACGGATAAAATATGCGTTTAAATGTGTATAACGGATAAGCAATTATGAGTACAAAGGTTTCAGTTTTTTGGATAGCTAAAGATTTAGGTATTAACTCACCTAATACAACGTGTAGAATAGTTATAAAAGTAAAAGCGATACCAAAACTTACAGAATGCAAAAGAATTGGATTATCAGAAAAATATCCTCCTAAAGTATTTTCTAAAAGTTTTGAGACTGCGGGTTCTCCAATCCAACCTAAACCTAATGAAGCAAGTGTTATACCAAGTTGAATTGCGCTTAAATAAGAATCCAAATGATCGGTAATTTTTAAAGCAATTTTTGCTCTTTTATTACCGTTGTGAGCGAGTTCTTCCAATTTGGTTTTGCGAATTTTTACAATTGAAAATTCTGAAACCACAAAGAAAGCATTAAGTAAAACCAAAATTAAGACTAAAATTAAATTTAATGTGTAAATATAAGCAGGACTCATTTATAAAATCAACCTATGTTATTAAAAACTTTTGGCATATTATAATTATCTTTTATCTTTGTCAATAATGATTATTTTTTTGATTTTATTGTATGTGCTTGACTTTAACTTTATAATTGATTACATTACACATAAAATAAATTATTAGAAAATTATGAAAAAGGTATTATTTTTTGTTTGTTTGGCGCTAGGCGCCATGACGAGCTGTTATCGTATAGACAGAGTTGTAGAGTACGAATTGGGGTTTTCATCAGGATATGAGCCTGTAACAGACAGTACATATCGGAGTTGGATAATTTCTAATGGTGAAGAATTTTCAACATTTGTTGATTATGTAGCACTTCGTGACACTAATTGTGTTATTGTGAAAAAAACTCGACAAGATGATGATATAAAGTTTCAGAAACGAAAAGTGGATGTATATCTTAAGGATGACCTCATAATTGAAGCTTTCGAACATTATGTTATTCTTCGCAAAGATGGTTTGGAAATTTGTTGTGTTTTCGAATCGTTCGAGCCTCATTGCTATGCCGGAACTTTTCCTGTTATGTCTTCTCGCTTTGATGTCGTTAATTTTGAAATGAAAGAATTACCGGATGAAACAATAGGTGAAGAGCAATACTATTGTAAAGAAGTTCTGCTAGTATTAGAATGGGAACAGGGTGAAAAGAAGTGGACCATTGATCGATCTATGAAAGTTATGGAGAAAAAACAAGAGATAATGTTTATACCTACTATTGGCGACTGGAATGATGAAAACGTATTCGTTGATATTTGATGTTCAAACCCTGCATATTGCAGGGTGTGAAATTTTTGGGATATTTTGTTGCTGATTTGCAAATGATTCTTTCTTAATGGAAAAATATTAAAGACTTCTTTGAAAATATTTTTAAAATGACATTTTTATCCATACCGGAAATCTTCTGACACAATTTCCATACAGATGCTAACGAGACATATTTCTCTCAGTGGCAGTATTGTGAGCTTTTGCTTTTTGAATTGATAAGGCTTTTTTAGTTATCTGCTTTTATATGTATTTCCATGGCTAGAATATGATTGCGTATTAGTTGAACTGTGTTGAGAGTTACCGGTTGTAGGTGTTTTCCATGTAGTTCCTTTTCCTTGAGCTCGTTTTATTGTTTCCGCATCAATTTTAGATTTTATGGATTTAGAATGAAGATCTAATTTTTGTTTTGTTTCGTCATCAAATTTACATTTTCCATATGCAGATGTGATACTTAAAGCGGCAGTTTCAAAACTTGTTCTTAGCTCTTGTTTATCTATCAGGTACATTTGTGTAACAAGCAATGGTTTCTCTTGATTTTTTTCATTTTCTGCCGTTTTAATACGATTATCTAAAGCATTTTTTGTAGTTGTGATATATCCATTGAGGATATAAAATAATTAGCATATTCAGATGCGGACATTCTTCTTTCATTTGCACCATCAACTATTTCGCCTCTTATATCATTGGTAGAAAATCCGAGTATGGTTTTTAACTGCATCAAATTAGGATTATCTGCCAGAAATAAATTCATAGCTATACCTATGGGCGATTTATAAGCATTTACTTTCTCATCTGCAATATCAACAACACTGCTTATTAATATTTTGAACAAAAAATCCTTGTAATGGTATGACAAGCCTCCTAAAATTAAAACATCATTTTGTTAAAGTGGTTAAAGAGTTCATAAAATACGCTCTATAAGATGTTTTAATGTCCTTTATGACAAAAGTTTCAGACATACCACAACAAGTTCTCCGATTACAATATTATCAGAAACTAATATGGTATATTAAGAGACATATCATTATGTGCCGTAAAATATAAACTTATAACATCTCCTTCATACCTTGGTTCAAGGGTGACATATATTCAGTACAAGGTCAATTAAAAAAGATACCATTATAGTATTGTTACAAAAGTTGTAACATTTTTACTTCGTAAACAACTAATTTATGTAGTATTTTGCTTTGCAACCATAAGAGAATTTTCAATTCGTTGAAAGAATTGAAAAATAAAGAAACAACAGGCATTTTTCAAAATAAACTTATCTTTCTTTCATTTTACGTTTTGCTATTATTAATATCTTTGAAATTATAGCTTGCGTTTGAGCAAAAGAAAAAACAGCCATTTTGCAGGCTGCCCAATGTATTGGTGATCCCAACGGGATTTGAACCCGTGTTGCAGCCTTGAGAGGGCCGCGTCCTAGACCACTAGACGATGGGACCAAGAACATTTATGCACTCTCTTTAATACATTTTATGTTATATTGCAAGAATTATTTTTTATTCTTTCCAACAAATTAAATGCTCAAGATATGCATCAATAAAATCTGCTCTTTTATTTTGATAATCAAGATAATAAGCATGCTCCCATACATCAAGGGTTAAAATCGGCTCCAAATCGTGCGCAATGGGGGTGTCGGCATTTGATGTTTTCATAATTGCCAGAGTATGCTCATCTTTTTTAATCAGCCAAGCCCAACCGCTGCCGAATTGTGAAAAAGCGGCTTGTTTAAATTCTTGTTTAAAATTGTCATAACTTCCGAACGAATTTTTAATGTCTGTCATCAGGTTTGTATGAGGTTTGCCGCCACCTTGAGGACACATTGAGTTCCAAAAAAATGTATGGTTAAAAGTTTGTGCCGCATTATTAAAAATGGCGCTAAGCTCGGGTTTCCCGGCAGTTTTTCTTATTATGTCGGTTAAAGACATATTTTCATATTCCGTTTTTTCAATTAACTCATTAAGTTTATTGATATATCCCTGATGATGTTTCAAATAATGAAACTCCATGGTTTTTTTTGAAATGTAGGGCTCTAATGCATCAAGCTCATATTTTAAAGGTGGTAATTTAAACATTTTTCCTCCGAAATAAAATTGTGACAGCTTTTAAATATAGCACATTTTTGCTGTTTTTAAATAGGATATGTAAATAGTTGTTAATAATTATTAACAGCACTTTAAAAGTGTAATTAAATAGAGTTATAGTACTGTTACAAGTGGAAAAATATTGATAGGGGGATAATATGAGAGTATTGTTAGTTGAGGACGATTATGCCGTTTCACAAAGCATTGAAACTATGCTTAAAAAAGAGGGTATGATTATTGACACTACAGATTTGGGTGAGGACGGTCTTGAAATCGGAAAATTGTACGATTATGACATCATTATTTTAGACTTAATGCTTCCGGATATGAACGGATACGAGGTGTTAAAGAGCTTGCGTAACGCAAAAGTCAACACTCCGGTTTTGATTTTATCGGGACTTTCCGAGCCTGATAAAAAGGTTAAGGGTTTAGGTTACGGTGCTGATGACTATTTAACCAAACCGTTTGATAAAGCTGAGTTGTTGGCTCGCATTCAGGCAATTGTTCGTCGTTCAAAAGGACATTCAAATTCGGTTATTCAAACAGGTGAAGTTGAGGTAAATTTAGATACTCAAACTGTAACGGTTGCCGGCAAAAATTTGCATTTAACCGGTAAAGAGTACGGAATTATGGAATTGTTGTCTTTGCGTAAAGGTTCAACCCTAAATAAAGACCAGTTTTTAAATCATCTTTATAACGGAATGGACGAGCCTGAACTCAAGATTATTGATGTGTTTATTTGCAAACTTCGCAAAAAACTTGAAAAAGCATCAGGCGGTAAAAATTACATTGAAACTGTTTGGGGCAGGGGATATGTTCTTCGTGACCCTGATGAAGTAAAATAAGTTTTAAGGCCTCGCATACAGCGAGGCTTAAATATTTTAAACATTAGAAACCTTTAAAATATATCTTGGCATATTATATCTGTTATTCCAAAAATCAAGGAGGGAATAATGGATAGAAAAGTTTGTTTATTGGCAGGGTATGATAAGGATAATATTATACAGGATTATGTTGTATTTTTGGTGCAGGAATTGTCAAAAATCAGTGATGTGTATTATTTTGCCGATGGCAATATCAGTGAAAAAGAATTATCAAAAATTAAGGCTTATACCAAATATAGTGAGAGTGCTCCGCATATGGGAAAAGATTTCGGGTCGTGGCAATATTTAGTTCATTATATCGGGTGGAAAACTTTGGAAACCTACGATGAAATGATAATCTGCAATGACAGTATCTATGGCCCGATGACAAATATTGAGGATATATTCGATTATATGGAATTAAGAAATTATGATTTTTGGGGATTAACCGAAAACTATCACAGCAATTATCATCTGGACAGCTATTTTATGGTATTTAATCAAAATATAATTAAAAATTGTAAGTTTCAGGAGTTTTGGAAAAGTATAACACCGGAGCTGGGCTCTAAAAGTTATGAAACCGTTTTGACTCCGTTTTTAACTGAACTCGGCTTTGTCGGTAACAGCTATATTAAAAATTATAAAAAAGAAGACCAACTTGCTTATCCACTTCACTTATTAAAATATAATAAAATGCCGTTTATCAGAATTAAGTCTTTGAAAAGTCCGGAAAATAATTTGAAAGAGCCATTATTTTATATTGATAGCAGAATTAAAAATAAAACCGGTTATAATACTGATATGATAAATAAGCATCTGTCTGCGAATAAAGATTTTAAGGGGTTTGGTATAAATTATTATCTTAAAAACACTTTAGATAATGTAAAAAATAAAATGGAAAAATTATTTTCGTAGAAATTGTGACAAAAATATTGCTTGTTTGTAAAATGTGTTGTACAATACGACTCTGTAAATATTTAGAAAGCAATATTGATGAAAATAGAAACATCTCGTTTTATAATGGAAGAGATAGAATCTGAGGACAAAGAAAATAACTTTGCTCAGATTAGTCGGGAAATAGCTTGGAAAGATACGGTTGAGCTGTTGCTTAATGAAAAAAAGATTGATGCTTTTGTTAAAAATATTGCAAAAAAAGATATGGCTTTGTTTTTAGCCGAAAGGCAAAAACAAGAGGCTGTTATATTGCTTAATCCGTTATCGGAGTCGCAAAAAAGAATAACCAAAAAACAAGCAATGTTTAATAATGCGTATCAAAATTACAGGCGAGACAGGTTTGTTGAGTTAAGCAAAGAAAAAATATTGGGTTACAGAAAACAAATTCTTGATATTTGCAAAAAATTAAATATTGATATTAAAACGGATAAAAAGATTTTTGAGAAAATTAAGAATGAAAATTTAAATCCGCCGATTCCGATAACCGACTGGCATTATAATATTCAATTTTTAAAACCGGATATGCAAGATTTGGAGCAATCGGTAGAAAGTAAGTTATGGGAAAATCCGGTTAATGATTATATTGAGCAGGGGGCTCAAGCAAATCAGGATAAAGAACGCAATTTTTATTTTTTTAAAATAACAGATAAAGAAACGGGTAAAATTGTCGGTATTTCCAGAATTTGTTCCAAAGCAAAAGAGTTTATCATAAATTATGATGAACGCAACAAACCGATAACCGAAGTGTGTGTGGGCGACCCCGGTTTGTTTTTGGCGCCCTCGTGTCAGGGAGCCGGTCGAGGCAGCGAAATTTATGCCACAACACTTAATGTATTATGTAATTTTTTGTTAAAAGAAGAAAATAAATCTCAAAATATTGTCATAAAATGTAATACTCTAAACAGGGCTTCTCGTAAACTGCAGGAATCGATAGGGGCATTGCTGATAAACGGACACAGACCGATTGATAACCGCTGTTATTATATGGTAAATGAAGAAAATATTTTAAGCTCCAAGTGTATAGACAAGCTTGAGAAACTGGGGGTAGATGAATATACCATAACTACCGATGAAAAGGTGACTTATACAGTATCGTTGCGCAAAGGAATTTTGCAAAAACAGGAAAATCGTACCTCTTTTCTAGATGGTATATATAATATGCTGGAAAAAGTAAAATTATCCAAGTCTCGGTATATGTCTGAAACAAAAACTAAATCATCGATTAAAATCAGAGAATCTAAAACTTATTGACAACTGACAAAAAATAATTTAACATTGAAGATGTAAGTTGAATTATTAAAAAAATAAAAAGGTATGAAGAAAGTATATAGTGATGAGGAATTGATACAGAAAGTATTAGCCTCAAAACAAGTAGAGTTGAAGGAAGTTTATCCTGCTGAGGGACTTTATCTTGACCCTGCAAAAGAGCCCAGAGTGGTTTCCGGTGTGGTGGTTAATAATGAGTTTTTGGCCGATAAATATTCCGGTGACATATTTTCTCTTGATAATCCGTATCTTACAGATGTTGAAAATCAAGATGAGTTCGACTTTTAGGGTTGCTTTTATTTTAGCAGCCTTTTATTTTTTTTATTAAAAGCAAAAAAAACACTTGCTTTAAGAAAAAAAACGATTTATGAAGAACAGAGCTGATGGATAGATGGCCGAGCGGTCGAAGGCGCACGATTGGAAATCGTGTGTACCCCCAAAGGGTACCGTGAGTTCGAATCTCACTCTATCCGCCATTAAAAAAACAGTACCCTTTATGGGTACTGTTTTTTTAATGATGAGTGAGTTCGATTACAAGCGAAAGGCAGGTGTCAATATGCCGATCGGTTTTAGCCGATGAGCGCCGAGCACGAAGTAATCTCACTTAAATCAGCCATTATAAAGAAATGTGTTTATAGTAAAGAGAGATGTAAGAAAATATCATTATCACAAATTGAAGAATTGAAAAATGATATAAAAAATAAGGTGCGTGTATGTGTAATTCTTCAAAAATATGGGATCACTAAACCAACTTATTACAGATATAAAGAGAATTTTGGGCTGTAATATAAAGTTAACCCCTCATAATTTTATTATTGCGAGGGGTTAATTTGAAACTGATAGTATAAATGTTATGGCTAAATATTTTTCAATCTCTCTTCCTTGAAAAAATTCTTATTGTTATTGATTCCCTTAACCATCCGAGTAAAAATGAGAATATAGCCAATATAACCATAATTATTTTTATTACTAAATTGGAGCTTTTAATTCTTTAATTTTTTTTTGTGATAGCCGCAAAATAGTGATATAGCAATATATTACAGCCAAGAAATAATCGTAAAATTTTTTGATGTGTCTAAAAATTTTTTCAGCAGCTTAGCGGTTTTTTGTAATGGCGGAGTGAGATAAAAAACTTTATTTTGCCTTTCGGTGTTGATAGATTGCTTTAAAAAGATGAAAAAATTTTTACTTGCTATATATTCAACATCGAAAGGTTTTTATTATGGCAAATTTTTTAGATAAAATTATCAACTTGTTTAAATGGCCGATAGCAATTTATATGCTGATATCTTTGCCTGCTCTTTTTTCTTCGGTTGATTTTTTTAGTTTCACAAGTTTTAAATATGTAGCTTTAGGTGCCGGATTTTTTATGTATTTTATTGCCCGAACAATGGCAGATTCTTCGGTAAAAACAGCTATGCAGATTGTTGCACATGAACTTACGCATTCTTTTTTTGCTCTCATTACTTTTCATAAAGTTAAACACATTCGCTTAGATCCCGAGGGTTCGGGCGGTGAAATGGGCTTTGCCGGAGAAGGCAACTGGCTGATTGTAATTGCGCCATATTTTTTCCCATTGTTCGGATTTTTTTATATGCTGATTATGCCATATTTTCCCGAAAGTATCATGTTTAACGGAATTTTGGGCTACATTTTAGGCTATCATATGGATACGGTCGGCTCGCAAATTCATGACAAGCAAACTGATTTACCAAAAGTGAGCTATAAGTTTTGTTGGATGTTTTTGCCGGGAGCCAATTTTTGGACAATAGGCAGTATCATTGCTTATAACAGCAAAGGGTGGCTTGGTGTTAAAGTATATTTTGATTTAATCAACAGGCTTAATTTGCAAAATTTTGAATATCTCATAAACTTGGTATTTTAAGCATTAAATTGTCTGCATCAAGCTCGACTTCTCGGCCAATCGGCAAAACATATCGGCTTTTTATATGCCCGTAATCAAAATCAAAAACAACCGGAATGTTCAAACTTAAAGCAAGGTTTTTGAGTATATTTTCAACACTGCCGTCGCCATCATTAATTTCGATACAATCGGTAAATTTTCCGAAAACGATGCCTTTTAATTTATCAAAATTCGGTTGTTGTCTTAACTGATTTAGCATCAAATCTATCTTGTAGGTTTTTTCGCCGATATCTTCTAACAGCAAAATTTTATTTTCTAAATTCGGAAAATATATTGTGCCGCACAAATAACACAAAACACTTAAATTGCCACCGATTAAAATTCCTTTGGCTTTTCCGCCGTTTAAGGCTTTTGAGCTACAAATTGTTTGCTCTTTCCCATTAAAAATATTTTGCAGGCTGGTTGTAATTTTATCATCTAAACCATCGCACTTAAAATCATAAACGGGTAAAAAACCGGTATATGAAACAATGCTGCACTTATGATAAAGTGCATTTTGCAAAGCAGTCGAATCGCTTAAACCGAAAATAGGTTTTTTATTATTTTTTATTAAATCAAAGTCTAAATAATCAAGCATTTTGGTGCTGCCGGCTCCGCCTCGGGAACAAAAAATTGCCTTAATTTCATTGTCGGCAAAAGCCTTGTTTATATCAATAGCTCGGTTGTTATCGGTGCCGGCGGTGTATGAAAAACTGTCATATGTGTGCTCGGCAACCGCAACTTCAAAGCCTTGATTTTTAAGCCAGTTGATGCCATTGTCAAGAGCATTCGGCTCAATGCAAGATGACGGTGAAACAATGATAACTTTATCACCATGTTTAAGCAATTTCATTTTACAATTCCTTTAATATATCGGCGCAAAAATCCGGCAAAGAATTATCTCTTGCTCCCATTATGACAATACGGTCATAGGGCTTGGTAATTTTAACAATCTGCGCCTTAATTTCGTTTCTTGATTGATAAAAGTTTGCATTGACATTAAGCGATTTTGCATAATTTACCAAATCATTGGAAGAAATGTCTTTTTTCACACTTCCGCCGGCATAAAAAATTTCCGGAATAAAAAGTATGTCATCTTTTTGCATAAATTTTGCAAAACTTTCCATGATGGCTTTACCCATCATACGCATCGGCGAAAAACCGTGCGGTTGAAACATCAACAAAAGTCTGCCGTCATAATCTCTTAATGCCGACATTGAAGCCGCAACTTTATCGGGATTATGGGCAAAATCATCAATTACGGTTATGTTGTTTTTTGTGCCGATTATATCTAATCTTCTTTTGGTGCCCAAAAATTTTTCCAAACAAGATGCAACTTGGTGCAAATCTAAACCGAGCAGTTTGCAAACAGAAAGCACACAAGCCGCATTGGCTACATTAAAAGTGCCCGTAAGTTGCAGTTTATATTGTTTGTTATCCAATTGATACGATATTCCGTCAGCAAGCGGTTTTATGTTTGATAAATAAATGTCGGCATCGGAGTTTTTAATGGAAAAAGTAACAATATTTTTGTTCTTTGTGGTTAACGGCATAGAATTTATGCAATCAAAATTTATAACCGCTCCTTTAGAGGCTTTTTGAACAAAGTTTGCAAATAAGTTTTGCAACTCCTCAATCGGCTTGTGGTCAATTGTGATATTGTTTACAACACCAATGTACGGAATATATTTTTCAATTGAGCCGTCGCTTTCATCAGCTTCAATCACACAAAATTTGCTGTTCTGATTTAAAATAACATTAGGGATTCCCTTTGCCGATGCATAATTTTTTAAAAGTCCGCCATTTATCATGGTAGGGTTTAATTTCAGTTCGTCCAAAACAAAACCAAGCATTGCGGTAACCGTTGTTTTTCCACTTGTTCCTCCAATGGCAATGCCATATTTTGCGGCATTGAAAATTTCGGACAACAAGTCTGAGCGTTTTTTTATGGTAATACCCAAATCAAGAGCTTTTTTTACATCGGGTATAGTATCTTCAACTGCGGTTGAAACATACAAAAAATCTGTATCCGGACATATGGCATCGCCGTTTTGCTCAAAAATTTTTATCCCAAGTTCTTCTAACACTTTTTTGTTTTGAGCATCTTTTCCTTGGTCAAAACTGCGGTCCGAGCCGCTGACATCATAACCTTTGGTTTTTAAAACTTGGGCAAGGGCGCTCATACCACTGCCGGATATTCCGCAAAAACTAACTTTTTTCATATTTAGTCCCTTAATTTATAAAGCATCAAAAATTTCTTCATCAGCTTTTTTTTGCAATGTTAAATTTTTATATTCTATTACTATAAAGCTTTGGTTGTTTCCATCGGCAAGCAGAGCAAGCGTTACAGAAACTTCATCATTATGAAAAGTAGAATATAATACAGATTCTCCTGATGCTAACTTTTCCAAAAAGCCATCGTCACCTATTTCCATTTCGATTTGTTTTATAGCCATTGAAGTAGTTCCATCATCATTTGGCACAGGTTCTTCAATATTCATAGTTGCAGGAGTGTAAAAATCTTCAGCATTGCCGTATTTTTTATCAAGCATTGCATAATATTTTTTATACATAGCCAATCCTTTGCTTGCAGACGAATCGTCTTCAATAAAATTGCCATAAGACAATATGCGCCATAAACTATCTTTTTGCCCAAAACTTAATAGAGTCTCTCTAAAATCGGATATGGGTTTGGGAAAGTGGGTAGCTTTATATGTGTTGGGATAATCTTTTGCTTTTACTTGGGTTAAATGCACTCTCAAATATTCTATCTCTGCAATTGGAGCCAACCATAACAGACCCATTGGAGCCGGATTATATACTACAGGTATGGCAGATTTTACAGTTTCTTCCTTGATTTTTATTTTGTTTTGTCTTTTTTCAATTTTTAAAGTTTTTGGTTTTTCTGATAAGAGCTTAGAAGCATCTGTTTTACCTTTTTCAAAGGTCCTTTTTTTATTTTCAATTTGTTTCATTTCATCTGTTGCCATCAAATCATCAAAAAAATCATCTGCTGAGAAAGATGGTGTAGCAATAGTCATAGATGCCAATAACATACCATAAAATAACCTTTTCATAAAAACCTCCTATATATCAAAGAAAAAAATTGAACATTGTTCATTTTTGGTGTATTTTGTTCTATATTATAACAAAAGTGTTAATTTAAATATAAGATTTATCATGAGCAAAGACAATATTGGAGAAAAATTAGTAAGTAAAGGACGCGCCCTTATTAAAGAAAAAGGAGCGGATTTTTTAACAGCACGTAAACTTTCGGAAGCTTCAGGTTATTCTGTCGGAACCATTTATAATCAATTTGGTAATATGGATAATTTTATTTTGATACAAAATTATCTTACTTTGGAAAGTTTATATAATCGACTTGCCAAATTACAAACATCGGGCACTGCATATCATAGATTAAATTTATACGTTAAAGAATTTATAAATTTTGTAATCGAAAACAAAAACTTGTGGTTTTTGGTGCATAATTTTCATTTACATAACAATAGCCGTCATTTTTCGCGTGTTTATTTAAAAAGAGTTGTTCAGATTACAAAATTGGTTGAAAATGCCTTTAAAAGTATGTTTCCTGATATTGAGGTTCCCGAACGTACATTATCAATACAAGTTTTATGGCTGTCTTTATTTTCTATGAGTTCATTTATAACCACAGATGCCTTAAACAGTTTTAGTAAAATAAATAAATATACATTATGTGAGCTTTTGCTCAATACTTATCTTGCCGGCATGAAAGTTTTGGAAAAGGCATCAACATAAATAAAGGAAAGAAACATGGATTTTATACGATTATTGTTACAAAAAATTAATTACTTTATATCAGATCCGCAAATTTTGCATATGGTAATAAATAATCGTTTTTTTATGATTGTTTTTGTGATAGTCTTGCTCAAATTTAAATATGCGACATATTCAAGTTTATGGCTTAGTGCCTTAATAAATGTCCCGGGGACAATTTTGCATGAAACAATGCATTTTTTGGTGGGTTTGTTTAGTAATGCTCGTCCTACAAGTTTTGATCTGTTTCCCAGAAGAGATGGTTTTGGTAATTATGTAATGGGAAGTGTCGGTTTTAGAAATATTACATCTTATAATGCTATTCCATCCGCCTTAGCTCCATTGTTTTTGCTTCCTATCGGGTATTATCTTAATGTATGGTATTTTTCAAATATCAATATTTCAATTTTAAATTACATACTTTATATATTGTTGCAAACAATTATCATTGAAAATGCAGTGCCTTCGTCAACAGATTTTAAAGTTGCTTTTTCATATCCGGTGGGAGTGATTTTATACAGTTTTGTTGCAGTTTTTTGTATTGTATATTTAATATAGTTTCTTTTATCTTCTAAAAATTTTGATTATATCTGGAGTGCAATATTATTTGCCAATGTATGAAATATACAAAAAGCTGTTTTGTTTATATTATAGTATCGGAACCAAAAAGAATCTTAGTTTTTATGAGCTAAGATTCTTTTGTAGTTTGCTATGATAACATAATAATTTGAGAAAGGATTTAGCATTGAACTAGGGAGGAATACTCATCCCTGCATTGTGTCCTACAATCTTCTAATTCATTACATATTCTGTTACTACCGGTCAAACCACATTCATATCCATAATAATCTTCGCATTCATACAAACATTCAGAAAGTGCATCTCTATCTTTGTCTTTTATATAGCTCCTGCCACATATAAGACAGCTTATTGTATTATACTCAGCACGACCATAACCTGATTCACAGTCCCAGCCTGTGACAATAATATTTGTTTGACCACAGGCAGTACAATTTTCATATTTTAACTCGGCATAAGCTGATGGCATAGATGCAGTTGCTTCATCTGTTTTATCAACGCAAATATCACTGTAAACGCATTGTCCGACACAGGCGGTTAGGGTGTTGTCATTAGGGCAGGTGATAATATTTGAACACCAAGCAGATTTATCTTCGCTTGTAAATCCTAGCTCGGCGCAGTTTAGCTCATTTCCACCTGCGACGCATTTTTTGTAAGTTGTATTAAACGGGCAATAAAGGTAATGTTCACACCCGTCCACATCAGTAGTAGAATATCCCAAGGTAGAACAATCGCCTGCAGGATTGGGATTTTCTAAGCAACTTTCGGTACTTCCGTAATCTTTAACACAGGTTAAAGCTTCAACAGGAGCTGAATATACCGTTAAAAGTAACAAAAACAATTTTATCATGATAATATCTCCTCAATTTAGACTTATATGTAATATCATAAACCGTTTTTTTTTTTTGCAAGTAAAAAGAGTCTATTTGTGAATTTAAATCAAATTTGAGGTAGGAAATATTTTATCGGTAAGCTTGTTATTGAACATTTTAGCTGATATATAGATAAAGATGAAAATAAGAACACTTAAACATATCTGCAAACGAATAAAAAATGCGTTTTTATATTCAATTGCCGGTGCAAAGGCAATGTATAAAAGCGAAAGTGCATTCAGACAAGAAATTGCTTTGTTTATAATAGGCATAATTGTTTTGTTTTTTGTTAATGTTTCAGATGTGCAAAAATCTCTTTTGTTTATGACATTGCTTTTTATACCGATTGCCGAAACCGTAAACACAGCCATAGAAGTAATTATAAATAGAATTTCAACTCAAAAACATCCATTATCCGAACTTGCCAAAGATTTAGGCTCATTTGTGGTTTTGTTGTCCATAATTATGTTTGTCGGTGTATGGTCAATTATATTAATATAACACAAAAAAGCCCGATTTCTAATAAAACCGGACTTTTTTTGTAGTTCAAAAACTTATTCTTGCGAAAAAGCTTTTTCCTGTTTTTTAGCTTCATCGACAGTTCTGGCAACATTTACCAAAATTGTTTGTGAAACCTCAGGGTGTAAGTTGATTTTTACTTGATATACACCCAAATCTTTAATTGGTTTTTCTAAATATACCAAGCGACGTTCTACATCAAAACCGGCTTCTTTAACAGCAACGGCAATGTCACGAATTGTAACAGAGCCGTATAATTGACCCGTTTCAGCGGCTTGACGGATAAGAACAGTCTTAAATCCTTTTAATGCTTCAGCTTTTTTAGAAGCTTCATCAAATAAGGTTTGGTTTCTTGCTTCTAATTCAGCTTTTTGCTTTTCAAAATAAGCAACGTTTGCCTCTGTGGCGCGTAAAACTTTATTTTGAGGTAAGAGGTAGTTACGAGCATAACCGTTTTTAACAGTTACTTTGTCGCCCATTTTACCTAATTTTTCTACGTGTTCAAGAAGAATAACTTCCATGATATATCCCTCCCTTAGTTAGCCACATACGGCAATAAGCCGATGTAACGAGCACGTTTGATTGCACGAGCCAATTCTCTTTGTTTTTTAGCAGAAACAGATGTAATACGGCTCGGAACGATTTTACCTTTTTCAGAAATGAATCTTGAAAGAAGTTTAACATCTTTATAGTCAATTCTTAATCCGTTTTCACCGGAGAAAGGACAGCTTTTTCTTTTAAAAAATGATTGTTTAGCCATTTATGTTCTCCTTAAGCTTCAGCATCTACAGCTGCGATTTCTTCATCAGAAGTCATCTCATTGTTGAATTCGTCAACTTTGATGGTCATATAGCGAATAACGTCTTCGTTTAATCTCATCAAGCGCTCATATTCGAAAATTGCTTTTGCAGGAGCGGTAATGTTTAGCAAAACATAATGTCCTTTGCGGTTTTTTTTGATACGATAAGCAAGGTTTTTCAAACCCCAGTTATCAACTTTAACAACTTCGCCGCCTTCTTTTTTGAGAACTTCGCTCAAATTTTCAACCAAAGAGTTTACTTGTGAGGCGCCGAGGTCTTGACGTGCGATAAGCACGCTCTCGTAATTTGCCATTTTATATATCTCCTTATGGATTCTCAACAAATAGACGTTTTTATCAAACGTCCGGTTAAATGTATAGCCGCAAAATTAAATTTTTACGGCAAGGGACAGGTGTCAATATACACAAAAACTTTAATTATGCAAGTGTTTTTTTATAAAGATTATTTTAATAAATTTGGTATATTGTTCTGAATATCTGTATTTAGAGGAATTATGCTTATGAAAAAGATTAAAAAAAATTGGTTTTTGTTATCGGCATTATTGTTATCGGGATGTTCTTATATGGTACACCATGAACCGGTTTATGAAGTTTTGCCATATCAAGAAAATATGATAGGATTGCAAAATCTACAAAATAGAGTTATAGTATATTGTTATCATTCAGATTTTTATACAGCTGAACAATGTGCGGACTATTTTTAAAATATGGATTTTATTCGCTTAAATGATATACCCAAGTTTACGGCCGAATATGACAGCTTGAAAGCTGATACATATCCTACACGTCGTTGGCGTAAAGATGAAAGAATTCCGAGGTGGTAGTTTTTAATGCAGGCGCGTATTAATACAATAGCTTTTAGCGGATTGGAAGTTCTGGATGTTGATTTGCAAGTCCAAATAAGTTCAGGTATGCCTGCATTTAACATTGTAGGACTTCCGGATAAAGCGGTTGCTGAGAGTAAAGAACGTGTAAGAGCTGCTTTTTCGGCTGTGGGTATAAGTTTCCCGAGTGAAAGAATTACGATAAATTTGGCACCGGCCAATTTGCTCAAAGAAGGGTCTCATTTTGATCTGCCGATTGCAACTGGTATTTTGGCTTGTATGAAAATTTTGCCTCAGGAAGAATTATCAGATTATATCATATTAGGTGAATTAGGATTGGATAATTCTATTATGCCGGTAAATGGGGTGTTGCCGGTTGCAATTAAAGCAAATCGTGACGGTAAAGGTCTTGTTTGCCCGCTGTCTCAAGGCAGTGAAGCCGTTTGGGGCGGATTAAAAAACATTGTTGCCACACCAAGTTTAATTGCCATGATAAATCATTTTAAGGGTAATCAGATTTTACCTCAACCTGTTGCAAAACAAGGTAAACCTATTAAAAACAAATTAGATTTATCCGATATAAAAGGTCAGGAAAGTGCCAAAAGAGCATTAGAAATTGCCGCTGCCGGTTCGCATAATATGCTTATGGTAGGACCGCCGGGAGCCGGTAAATCTATGCTCGCATCCAGACTGACTTCAATTTTACCGCCATTAAGTGCTGAGGAGGCTTTAGAAACTTGCATTATACATTCAATTGCCGGCGAATTGAAAAACGGAGAGCTTAATTTTAACAGACCATATCGTGACCCGCATCACAATGCTTCCACACCGGCTTTGGTAGGCGGAGGAAAAAGAGCAAAACCGGGTGAAATATCTTTAGCTCACAATGGTGTATTGTTTTTAGACGAATTACCAGAATTTAATAGGGCAACTTTAGAATCATTACGTCAACCGTTAGAAAACGGAAAAATTACGGTTTCAAGAGCTGAATATCATCATACATATCCGGCGCGTTTTCAACTCATAGCAGCGATGAATCCTTGTCGTTGCGGTTATTATTCCATGCCGGGACATGAATGTACAAAAGCACCGAAATGCGCCCTTGAATACCAATCAAAAATATCGGGGCCTCTTTTGGATAGGATAGATATACATATTCATGTTCCACAAGTTAGTCCTTGGGATATTTTTGAAAAAGAAAAGGGTGAGACTTCTGAAACAGTATTAAAACGAGTTATTAATGCCAGAAAAATACAAAAAGACCGATTTATAAAACTTAATCGTCCGGAGCTTAATACAAATTCACAGTTGAGTGCTGATATACTTGAGGAATCTGTACAAATGCAAGACGATGCCAAAGATTTTATAATTAAGAGTTCAGAGCGTTTCAATCTCTCAGCCAGAGGGTATCACCGTACTTTACGATTAGCAAGAACAATTGCGGACTTGCAAAATGAAAAAAATGTGCTTAAAATGCATATCGCTGAAGCATTAAATTATCGTCGGGTAATGCCGGCATAAATAAAACAGGAGAACAGGAATGAAAATGTTAAACTTATATAAACTATGTTTTGCAGCTGTTATGGCGGTGATATCATCAGTTGTGATATCTGATGATGTTGTAGCCGCATATAAAAATGCTGATACAAACTCTATAAGAGATATGATGCATAGACGCCGAAAAGGCTTGAAACCTCAGGTAAAAATATCTGAGAAAGCTCAAAATAGAGCAACCGAAAAGTCTCCTGTTAGTGTACATTATGCTGAGACAGATGATATTAGTGACACAGCAGTATCAAGAGGTGGTTGGTTTGATTTTAACAGTGGCCCGATTTTTGATACCGGTTCTTGTTCTTCAAACAATAAGAGCGGTCCGATTTTTGATACCGGTCCGTGTAAGAAATGTAAAACACCTGCTCCTGTTGTTAAACCGCAACCCAGAATTGCCGATTATATTATAGAATATAGTGATTTTGTGTATCAGGCTGTGGCGCGTGATTGTTGTTCTATGGCACCATTATATTTGGATCATGTCGATTTCAAACTTTCTGATATTGAATCGTCTTCAGCATACAGCAATAAGTTAGGAAATTATCGTTTCCGCATTTTTGGATGTCGTCGTTATGATAAAGAAGCAATTTTAAATCAAGGAAGACTTTTTGAAAAAAATATGAACTTTGATAAGGTCTTTGAAGAAGTTACTGGTGATTGTTATAATTTGGTTAAGATGCCTCAAGATTTGTGTTTACAAGACACTCCGTCAGCAATGCCTGAGTATGTATTAACTGCTGAAATTACAGATTTCTTTATGAATATATGTGATGGTTACGATTGGAAAGAAACAACAAAAACTGATAAGCGTAGCGGTTCAGCCGAAATTAAGATTACATGGCGTTTAACCAATTTGACAAAGACAAGAGTATTATGGGAAGGAGAAACCACCGGATATGCAGATTTGTCAGATGGTCAGGATAATGGGGAGATAACTTTAGTTGAACGAGCTTTTGCTGATGCAACAAGTAATTTACGGAATATGAAAGGTTTTGAAGATCAGTTAATGGTACGCTTAACACCGGAAGAGCTATCGCAAGAACGTCAAGCCTTAATTGATGAAGAAATTGCACTTAATCCGGCAAAATGTCAGTTCAAGGAAGAACAAGCATTGGTTAAACAATGTCAAATCAGTCGAGAAAATGTTGATGTTACAAAATGTCCGGCAGTTGTAGAGCAAACAGTTATAATTAATCAATGTGAAGAATGTCCGGTTTGTGCAGAATGTAAAGAGGTGCCTGTAGCAGAAGAAACGATTGTTGTAATGCCGTCACTTGTTGAAGAGGTAGTAGTTGAAATGCCGGTTGTTGAAGTCCCTCTGGCTGAAAACAAGGGGGTTGCTGTAAGCAGTGCAATTTTTGATAATTGTATTGATGAAAACGGAGGCATTATCTCGGGTGGTGATTGTCAGATTGTTGATGATACATGGGTGGATATGAAAAACGGTAATTCTGTTTTTGATAGTCTGTGTATAGTTGATAGACCTCCGTATGAAAATATGGCTCCTCAAAATTTATATAAAGTTAGAGCCTCGGTTGTGGAAATCAGCAATATGAATGCTAAGAAAGGTGCCGGATTGATTATATCAGAAAATTTCGTATTAACATCGGCCAATTTAGTAGATAAAAACAGCAATATTTATAATCTCAGAACAATAAACGGTCAGAATTTATCAGGAAGAGCCGTAAGGGTGAATTTGAGCAAAAATACGGCGTTGATTATGCTTGATGAAGAAACGAAATATACTCCGTTATCATTAAATTTAGATTTGCCAAAAGTAGGGCAAGGCGGTTTTATGACATTAGGTATATTAGATGTTGAAAATTTTGACGATGGAGAAAACTATCTTGATACCAACGGAAAAGTTACCGGCTATCGTTATAGCGAAGATAAAGGTTCTGAAATTATGCTCGATACATATGTGCAAAATGTTACCATTGGCGGCGTTTTAATTGATGAAAATGGTACAATTAACGGTATGGCTCATACGGGGCAAAAAACAGAGAGTGGAACAGATTTATATTTGCCGACTGAAACAGCATTAAGAAGCTTAGGATTATCAATCTGTGAAAAACTTTATGATAAGGCTAGTCCATGGCAGCAAACCATTTATAAACCGGTTACGGAGCTTGTTCTAAAATCTGAACCGAAAGCACCCGAAGAAATGATGCTTGAAGAAAGGAAGTAGAAGTATAACCCCGTTGATGAAAATCAGCGGGGTTTAATAATAAAGCTAAATAAACAAATCTTTTAATTCTGTAAAAAAATCATCTACTCTAACATTAAAAAAATGGCTAAGCCTTACCAAAACAGTGCAATCTATTTCTATTTCGCCGGATTCAAGCAACAACAATTCATTGTCAGTT
>JAFTYO010000032.1 GCA_017464685.1 Alphaproteobacteria bacterium | reverse complement strand
CCGGAGGTAAGAGCTGCGATAGATGTATTTTATGACGGTGATGCATTTGAGGGCACAGAAAAGATGACCGAGAGGGTAAGAAATTATGTAAAATCAAAAGAGCCCGAATGGAAAGTTAAGTATTTTGGGGAAAAACCGAAAGAAAATTTGGCAAACGATTCAGAAAATTTATCGTCAAATGAGTATTATATTGAACCACATAAAACTTATATTCAAAGTGCTGAGAATTTAAATTTATCAAAATTTCCAAAACTTAATAAGTATGGATGTGCTTTACAAAGCGGTTTACAAGGAAGTTCATTAGATTGGTCTGATGAAATGGTCGGAGCCGGATATGCTGCTCAAAATATGATGAACAACGCAATCCATGGTATTAATCCTGTTCCATATATCGGGTATGATTATAGTCGTTATCGTGACAATCATCGAGATTATTTGGAAGCTTGTATGCAACAATATCCTAATTTAAGTAAATCATCTTATGCACATGGTCAAGCTTTGACTCAAACTTTACTTGCTGCGCAATCGCCTATATATGCAGCCATGAGTATGCCTATTGCTAATATCGGAAAAAGCAAAGGAGAATTTATTTCACAGATAAAAAATATTGCAAATGATACGGGGAGTGATATTACAAAAGATGTTCTAAAAAATTATTTAGGATTGTCAATAAATCCTTATATAGATACATTTGTTGATACATATTTTGATAAATAAAATAAGAAAGGGTGGAAAATGCAATCAATGTTAATGAATTTGGTTATGTTTTTTGTATATGGAACTTGTTTTTGTTCTTTTGTCGTATTGTTTGTATGTTGTTTATCAGAAGATATACAAACACCTTTATGGCTAAATATATACACATTTATTGCTGTAATAACAGTTGTGTTTTATATCATAAAAAACTTTTTTGTTAAAAATAAAAAATTGTTAAAAATCAATAACGATGCTTTGGGTTGTATCGTATTAATTACCAATCTTTTGGCATTACTCATATATAACCCAAAGCTGGCATTATATGTTTTTAAGTGTTTTAGCTCTCTGATGACCGGTGATTATTTTAGTTAAATACCGAATTTATACAAATATTGACATAAGATAATTGACTGTTTATGCTCGTATTTGTAAGAGGTAATATTTTATGACAAATAGAACTGAAATCATATATTCGATATTAAAAATTATAATGTATTGTCTGATATCAGGATACTTACTTTTGCTAGTTATTCTGATTTTAATTACTGCAATTATGATTGTTATATCTGATATTTGATATAGTGAGGTTAAATGGGAAATAAAATCTTAAAAATGTTATTGAAGATTGAGAATGTATCAAAAAAAAACAACTTTTGTGCTATTTGTTATCACAATTTTATTATCTCTATGGTTGGGTATGGAAATAATGCTTGTATGAATGATGGTAATAACGAAACTAAATGTCATCAAATTTTAGATGAACTCGATAAATTAAGTTAAGGAAATCGGTGTTAATAAAATACCCAAAAGGTGATTGTGATGAATTGGTACAAAGATATTTCAAAAAAATATGGTAAATTAGGATTAAAAAGTAATCCTCAATGGTGTTTTCTTAAAGGTTTTTTTGTTTAATCATGGTGATGTATTGCGTTATATTCGTTTTAATGAATTTAGTGTGGTCTTAAAATAAATTAAGTAAAAAACATAGTTTAAAAAATAATTCAATATTCTCTGTTAAAAAGGCAGATGCTTTTATCCATATCCAGATATTTTATAGGTGTTTTTTCCATTTTGTATAAAGCGACTCGTTAAAGTCTAAAAATACACCTAAGAAGTATGTCTATGTTCTTGTGACTAACCTAAAGTTGTGGGGATAACTTTTTTTGTTTTTTAATATCAATGAATTAAGGTTAATCCATTGAATTTGCATAAATTTTGTTTTGTTAATAAATTTATCCACGATTTTGAAAAAAATTATCTGTGTATTTATAATGACATAGCAGATTTTTTAATTTTTTTAACTAAATATTGCTTGAGCCGTTTTTTATATTTTTGCAATATGAAGTTCGTAAACAGATTCATATTATCATTAGCTGAAAATTTTTTGTGTATACTATATATTGTTTCTTTACTTTAAATTAACACAATATGTAGTATACAGACTTAAATTGAGGCAAACTATAAAAAACGGTGTAAACAAACAATACAGGGAAACAAAATGTCAGAATTTAAATACGAAATGCCCAATGTCAAAAACGACAATATCAATATTGAACAGGTTACCAAACGAGATGGAACTTTAGCTCCTTTTGATTCTGGTAAAATTTATCAAGCCATATTAAAAGCAGGTACATCAACTGGTGAGTTTGGTGAACAGGAAGCTTGGTTATTAACCGCTAAGGTATTAAAAGTTATGGAGCATAAATTTAACGAATCGCTTCCTACCATTGAGCAAATTCAGGATATTGTTGAACAAGTTTTGATTTCCGATAACTATTTTCAGACTGCTAAATCTTACATTTTATACCGTGAACAACGCAATCGTATGCGCTCTGATAAAAAAATTATGGTTGATGTTGAAAGCTCCATCAATGAATATTTGGAAAGACTTGACTGGCGTGTAAATGCCAATGCGAATCAGGGTTATTCCAACGGTGGTTTAATCTTAAATGTTTCCGGTAAAGTAACCGCCAACTATTGGCTTAGCCATGTATATCCCTCGGAAGTTGGTGAGGCTCACCGCAACGGTGATATTCACATTCACGATTTGGATATGTTGGCCGCATATTGTGCCGGTTGGTCTTTAAAAAACTTGTTGCACGAAGGTTTTAACGGAGTCCCCGGAAAAACCGAGGCCGGTCCGGCTAAACATTTGTCTGCTGCGGTAGGTCAGATGGTAAATTTTATGGGTACATTGCAAAATGAATGGGCAGGGGCACAAGCTTTTTCATCTGTTGACACATATTTAGCACCATACATTCGTAAAGACGGCTTAACCTATGAACAGGTTGAACAATCTATGCAAGAGCTCATTTATAACTTGAATGTTCCGTCTCGTTGGGGTTCTCAAACACCGTTTACAAACTTTACTTTTGACTGGGTTTGTCCTGAAGATTTAAGAGATAAGCACCCTATTATCGGAGGTGAGGAACAAGAGCTTACGTATGGCGATTTAAAAGAAGAAATGGCCATGATAAACAAGGCCTACATAACGGTTATGATGAAGGGTGATATTAAAGGTCGTCCGTTTACTTTCCCGATTCCGACATATAATATGACTTGGGATTTTCCTTGGGAAGACGAAAACACATTGTTGTTGTTTGAAATGACCGCAAAATACGGATTGCCATATTTTCAAAACTTTTTGAACTCTGTGTTAAAACCAGGGCAAATTCGGTCAATGTGCTGTCGTTTACAACTTGACTTGCGCGAATTGTTAGCCAAAGGAAACGGCTTGTTCGGTTCGGCCGAGCAAACAGGTTCAATTGGTGTTGTTACCTTTAACTGTGCTCGCTTGGGATATGTTTATAGAGGTGACGAAGCCGGATTGTTTGGTCGTGTTGACGAATTGATGAACATTGCCAGAACATCACTTGAAATTAAGCGCAAAGTTATCGAAAGACTCATTCAAAACGGTTTGTTCCCGTTTACAAAACGCTATTTAGGCACACTTCGTAATCATTTTTCTACCATTGGTGTAAATGGTATTAATGAGATGATTAGAAACTATACAAACGATGAACACAGCATTGCCGATGAGTGGGGACAAGCATTTGCCATTAAGTTTTTAGATTATATCAGAGAAAAGATGGTAAAAATACAAGAAGAAACAGGACATATGTACAACTTGGAAGCAACACCGGCTGAAAGTGCCACATATCGTTTTGCTCGCGAAGATAAGAAAAGATATAAAGATATTATTCAGGCCGGAACAAAAGAAGACCCCTATTATACAAACTCATCTCAACTTCCGGTCGGATATACCGATGACCCGTTTGAGGCTCTTGATTTGCAGTCTGAATTGCAAACAAAATATACAGGTGGAACAGTGTTACACTTGTATATGGGACAACGCATATCATCAGCCAAGGTTTGCCGTGATTTGGTAAAACGAGTTTTGACCAATTATCGCTTACCGTATATTACCATTACTCCTACTTTTTCGATATGCCCTAAACACGGCTATCTGTCAGGAGAACACAAATTCTGCCCGCTTTGTGATGAAGAAAAGAAAGCAGAAAAAATTAAGGCCTTAAAAGCCAAACAGGAAAATGTAGCTTAAAATAACTCATAACAAAATTTTATTTAGGAGAATATGAAAATGACCAATGTAATTGATATAAATGACGTCAAATTAGCCGATTGTGAAAGACAACCTTGCGAAATTTGGACCCGTGTTATGGGTTATCATCGTCCGGTTTCTGAATTTAACAAAGGTAAAAAATCGGAATATTATACAAGAGTTTGTTTTAAGGAAGAAAAGGCAATTAACAGTATGAATAAAAACTTGGCTATGGCTGCAGAGTAGTTTTTATGGATAGTTTTAATCCTATCATAATCGGCGATGTTGAACCGTTCAGCATCGTCGATTTTCCAAATAAGATAGCAACTGTTGTTTTTATGCAAGGCTGTCCGTGGCGGTGTCCTTTTTGCTACAATTTTAGTTTGCAAAAAATTGGGGCAAAGCCTGAAACCGAGTGGACATTTGAAACCTTGAAATGCTTTTTGCAAAAGCGCAAAAAAATGCTTGATGCGGTAGTTTTTTCGGGTGGTGAACCTTTGGTACAAGAAGGGCTTGAACAAGCTATTGATGAAGTTAAAAATTTGGGCTTTGAGGTCGGGCTTCATACCGGCGGTTTTAATCCGATAATGCTTGAGCGAATCGTAAAAAAGGTTGACTGGATAGGCTTAGATATAAAAGCACCTTTTTTAGCTGAAAAATACAAAATCGCAACCGGTTGTTTTGATAATATTGAAAACATTATTACCAGTCTGGAAACCTTGCTTGCAAGCGGTACAAATTTTGAATGTCGTACAACTTGTGATCCCAGAATTTTGAACATTAATGATATTTATGAAATTGCAATGACACTAAAAAAAATCGGAGTACGAGAATATTATCTGCAAAAATATCGTCCTGTAGAATCGGATACCACGACTACCGACGAAATGTGTGAGTCAATAATATCGGATAAAAATTTATTGGATTTTCTAAAAAATAATTTTAAAGTTTTTGAAGTAAGAAAATAGATTTTACAAATATTCTCTTGACAAATTTATACAAAAAATTTAACCTGAAGGCAATTAAAAATTTTTATGCCTTATGAAAAAGTTTATATTATTATTATTTATTATGGGAGTTGTGCTTTTTGCGTGTGAAAAGATAACTCCGCAAGGTTCTTACCCAGATGATGAAAAAGGAGTCATAATTTTTGGGAAACCGGTAGAATCCGGTTATGACGTTACAGAAGAGTCCATTAATGGTTGGTTGATTATCAATGACATTACTTACACGGCTGAATGTTCGTACTTTGAAGCTTGTGAGATGGGGATGATAACTGAGCTTGCTTTCATGGATATGGATTCTTGGATTATAAGTATTTGCATTAGGGACAAAGAAGTTGTTGAAATTTTAGAAGAGAGAATAGAGGATGACATTGTGTATCGAAAGTATAAGATGCGTTGTCCGATAATTTATGATAATTTTTCATTTGATTTGTTCTATATTGAAGAAAGAGCATTTGCAGATATTGAAAATGTAACTCATCTATTTCCGAGTCCCAATATTGAATCTTCTCTTGTTTATGATAAGCAAACAAGACAACCTGATATGGTACTAAATGGCAAGACCTATAAATGTTATCTGGTGGAACTTGGAATCAACTTAAGTTGTGCTGAAAAGAGCATTCTGTGTGAAACCTCTTTTTTGGCACTTGATGAAGATTAAACCAACCCCTCAATATAAAAATTGAGGGGTGTTTTAATTGCAATTGTATTTCTTCTTATATTTTGAAATTAAACTTAAAAATTGCAAAAAAAAGCTTGCAAATCGGTAAAAAATGTGTAAAAAGGCAAGTGTCGGCAATGGTGCCGACATTTAATTTCACACGCAAGATTGCGGAAAGCCTTAAATAAGCAATTCGCTCCGGTGCTTTTTATAAAAGCCGAAAGTCTTGCGGAGGTTTAACCGGAAAAGAAGGATTTTTAAAAATGACTATTCCTACATTTACATTGCGTCAGCTTGTAGAAGCTGGTGCACACTTCGGACACCACGCTCGTCGTTGGAATCCGCAAATGGCTCCCTACATCTATGGTAAAAAAGATAATGTTCACATTATCAATTTGCAAAAAACATATCCTATGCTTTACAATGCATTAAATGCCGTTCGTGAAGTTGCTGCCAATGGCGGTAAGGTTTTGTTTGTTGCTACCAAAAAGCAAGCTCAGGAAATTGTTAAAGAGCATGCTGAGAGATGCGGACAATATTATGTAAACTATCGTTGGCTCGGTGGTATGATGACCAACTGGAAAACAGTTTACAAATCTATCAATCGTTTGGTTAAATTGAACAATATGTTTGAAAAAAATGAAACCGAAGGCTACACCAAAAAAGAACTTATGAACTTGAAAAAAGAACAAGAAAAATTGGCTATGTCCTTAAACGGTATCATGAATATGGGCGGTCAGCCTGATATGTTGTTTGTAATTGACACACCAAAAGAAGCTTTGGCAATTAAAGAAGCTAAAAAATTGGGTATTCCGGTAGTCGGTATTGTTGATACCAATGCTAACCCCAATGAGGTTGATTATCCGGTTCCGGGTAATGACGATGCAATCAGAGCTATTTCTTTATACTGTGAGCTAGTATCAGGTGCTATCTTAGATGGTATGCAAGCTGAAATTGCTGCTCAAGGTGTTAAAGTTGAAGAAGCCGTTGCAGAGGCTAAACCTGTAAAAAAACGCGCTCCTAAAAAAGCTAAAGAAGAAACTGTTGAAGCTTAATTTTTAAGTTTTGATATATTGGCGGCGGTTAATTACTGCCGCCAAGGTTTGAAAAAATTTTACCAGAAAAAGGAAAAAACAATGGCAGAAATTACAGCCGCTATGGTTAAAGAATTAAGAGAAACAACAAGTGCCGGTATGCTTGATTGCAAAAAGGCTTTGGTTGAAACAAACGGAGATATGGAACAAGCTGTTGACTGGCTCAGAAAAAAAGGTTTGGCATCTGCTGCTAAAAAAGCCAGCCGTATTGCAGCCGAAGGTTTGGTATCTGTTGCCGTTGACGATAACAAAGGTGCAGTTGTTGAAGTTAACTCCGAAACAGACTTCGTTGCTAAAAACGACATTTTCCAAGAATATGTTGAAGATGCTGCCAAAGTTGCTTTGGCAACCGGTGGTGAAGTTTGCGATATGAAAACTTTTGCTTGCCCGAAATGTAACAAATCTTTTGAAGAACGCTTAACGGATATGATTGCAAAAATCGGCGAAAATATGAATTTGCGTCGTGCAAAAGTATTAAGCGTTAACGATGGTGTTGTTGCTTCATATATGCACAATGCACTTCGTCCTAATTTAGGTCGTATCGGTGTGTTGGTTGCTTTAGAATCAACTGCCGACAAAGCAAAGCTTTTGGAACTCGGTAAACACATTGCTATGCATGTTGCAGCTTCCAATCCGTTGTTCAAAAATGTTGCAAGTGTTGACAGCGCTGCTGTTGAACGCGAAAGAGCAATTTTTGCCGAACAAGCAAAAGCATCAGGCAAACCTGAAAATATCATTGAAAAAATGGTTGAAGGCAGAATCCGTAAATATTACGAAGAAGTTGTTTTGGAAGAACAAGCTTACATTATGGACCCTGATAAAAAAGTTAAGCAAGTTATTGCAGACACAGCGAAAGAACTTGGTGCAGATATTGTCTTAAAAGATTATGTATGTTTCAAGTTGGGTGAAGGCTTGCAGAAAAAAGAAGAAGACTTTGCTGCCGAAGTTGCTGCTCAACTCGGTAAATAGGTTTTGTATAAAAAATAAAGATCCCGAAGATTGTGTTTACAACCTTCGGGTTTTTTAGTAAATTTAGTAAATATGATTATGCGGTAAGTTTAGTAATATTTCCAAACCACAGCATTTGTTGTTTCTGAACAACTTTTTACGGCATTAGCAATAGGCATAGAGGTTTTAACGTTTGTACCACTGGGAACGGCAACACTGGCTGCACCATCTGATGCAGCAGCAGTACCATCTGTGGTAGTAACATAAGCAGCATCAGCAGTTGTGTGCGCAGTTGATGCGTCTTCGGCGGCAACCATTGCAATCAAAACTGAAGACTGACCTGAGCCCCAATCGCCGGTTGCAAGAGTTACGCATGCTTCTTTACTTAAACCCTCGTAAGTAATTCTAAATGCTCCATCTGTATCACCGCTTTTAAGTGGTGAACCATCTATTGTAACATTGCCACCAAAAGGATTTTGAATGGTTGTGGTAGCTGATGTCCCTGTTCCCGATGTTTTAATCATATCTCAGGGACAATACCAAAACCGATCGCTTGATGATAAAAATCTGATTGTTGTCTCAATTTTGCATACTCCCAGAAAATATCCGTAAAGAACAAGTTTACGATTTCAAAAAATCCACCCCAAACGGTGGATTTTTGTAACTGGTGGAGAGATAGGGATTCGTCTGGCTCGTAAGCTCTGCTTTAACAAGCAGTCGCTAACTCGCTGCGGTCACTCCGATTTTTAGGTTTTGTTTCGCTTCGTTCTCACTTGCTCACAAAACCAACAAATCTGTCGTCTTCGGGCAAAAAACAATTCTTAATTGTTTTTTATCCCTCAGCCCTAGGTACCCTAGTGTTCGCCCCTATCCATCAGTTACAAACAAGCCACCTCAAAGGGTGGCTTGTTTGTAACTGGCGGAGAGATAGGGATTCGAACCCTAGGTACGCTTTAACACGCACAATTGATTTCGAGTCAACCGCATTCGACCACTCTGCCATCTCTCCTTGTTTTTATACTACATAAAATAAAAATTTTGATTATGCAAGCTTTTTTTACATATCCTCACTGATAAAATCGTGTTCCAAAATTTCACACACAATATCATAATCAAAACCCGCTCTTACAAGCACCCCCATATCTTTATGCCGATTTTCTTTTCTGCTGACTTCATCTTTTCTGTATGGTCCGATTCTTTTTTTCTTGGCAAATTTTAAGCCTAAATCTAACGGATTATACTCTTGCTCGGATAAAATGTTATCAATTAAATCGGCATCAAGACCTTTTTGCCCTAATTTTATTTTGATATATCGTGCAGATTTTGAAGTATTTAAATATCCCCTAATTTTAATTTGTGCATATCTTTCATCATCAAGATATTTTAATCTTTCAAAATCGGATAAAATTTCTTCAACCCACGCATAAGCCTCGTTTTTGTTAAATTCCGGATTATAAAAAGCATAATCGTTTATCCGACGTTTTAAAACCTGTCTTAAATTTTCAACCGAAGATTCAAAGCGCTTTAAATAATATAAAGCAATATTTTTTAACCTTTGCTTGGTTATTTTTTTTGGTGTTTTGTTTTTTATTGGTTTATTATCATATTCTGCCACTTGAAAAAACTTTCTTTTTATATTAGATTGCTCATAACTGATAACCATTATACGAGGAATTTTAAAATTGAGTAATAAAAATTTTGATACTTGTGTATCATTTAGTCTTGCCAAAGGCGCCTTTGTCGGAAGGATTGTTCGTTTAGATAAAGTTTTGCAAGACATTTTGCAAAAACATCAATATCCGGTAAATGTATCAACCGCACTTTCCGAAACTTCTGCTTTGGCGGTTTTGTTATCTGATGCTCTTAAATATAAGGGTTTGTTTACATTGCAATTACAAGGCAACGGCCCTGTTTCGGTTTTGGTCGCCGATGTAACTTCCGAGCACAAAATCAGAGCTTGTGCAAAGTTTGATGAAGAACAACTCTGCAAAGCCAAAGCTTTAAGAAAAACCGAAGATATCATTGAACAAGTACCGCATTTGGTTGGCGGCGGACATATGGCCTTTACCGTTGACCAAGGCCCGAATACCGATTTGTATCAAGGTTTGGTTGACCTACAAGGAAAAACACTATCGGAAATTGCTTTAAGATATTTTAAGCTTTCCGAGCAAATTGATACTGCCTTAAAACTTTTTGTAAAAGCACCTCAAGGCGATAGTAAGTCGTTTTTTGCCGCCGGCATTATGTTGCAAAAAGTTCCGTTAAAAGGAGGCGTTGAAATTGATACCGATGACAGCGCATACAATCAGATGTTTGATGATGCAAAAGCATTTATTTTAAGCTTGTCTGAAAACGAAATGTTTAATTCAGAACTCTCATCTGAAGAAATTTTGTATCGTTTGTTCCATTCTTTGGATTTAGAAATAACAAAAGAAACATCATATCAATTTGCGTGTCGGTGCAGCAGAGAAAAATTGTTTTCAACACTTAGTTCATTTAAAGATGAAGATATCCGTGATATGGTTGAAGACGGAAAAATATGTGCAACCTGCCATTTTTGTTCCGAAGAATATATTTTTAATGAAGATGAGTTTGTTAAACATTAAAAAAACTTGCATATCTAAAAAAAATATATTAGAAAAATATCAAAATGAATGTTTTTTGATAAATGGAATTAAAATAATGACTAGACTTGATAAATTTTTTGGTATAATTGCCGTTTTGTTACTATCTGCTTGTGCAAGCAACAATGAAGTTGCCGAAGTTCGCCGTTTTAATGAACCTAGGTTTGATAATATGGCTCCTATAGAGTTGAATGTGAGTAAAATTGAAATTGTTTCTGAATTTACACCTTCTTTTACACGTCCGAATGTGGAGCACTTATTTCCAGTATCAATTGAGAAAACAGCACGTATTTGGGCAACTGACAGATTAGAAGCTGTTGATTTTGCATCAAATCGCGTGGCTGAATTTATAATCAAAGATGCCAGTGTAACTGAAGAAGAAGTTAAGGCTTCTCAACTGTTTTATAAGGATAGTTTGAAATATCGCGCTACATTGTCGGTAGTTTTAAAAATATCTTCCGACAACGGACAATCTTCGGCTCAGACCTCAATTGAGGCTTGGCGAGAGCTCACTATGCCGATTGATACCTCCATTGAAAATAAAGAAAAATATTGGAATGAAATGGTTCAAAAGCTATTTGAAGAATTTAATGTTCGTATGGAGCAAAATATTAATCAATACTTAAATATGTATGTTAAAAATAATAATACGGTTTATGAATATTAAGTTTGATTGTTTATTAACCCTTCCGAATTTTATGACGGAAGGGTTTTTTGTTATAAAATCGTATATATCAGATAAAAATGTGTTGAGAAAATATTAAGATGATTTATACTTGAGTTTGGTTTTATAATTGGGGTGTATAATGCAAAATCCTAAATTTATTCATTTAAGAGTTCATAGTGCCTATTCTTTATCATCGGGTACAATTCAGGTACCGACATTGATGAAAAAGCTCAATTCACAAAATGTGCCTGCAATTGCTATGACAGATACGGCCAATATGTTTGGTGCAAAAGCTTTTTCAAAATATGCCGCTGATAATGGAATTAAGCCGATTTTGGGTTGCCAATTTTATTTAAGAAATACCGATAGCGATGATATCTTAAAATCTAAAGGCAAAGAACTTAAAAAAGATAAACTTGTTTTGCTCGTGATGAATGAAACTGGATATATGAACATTTCAAAATTAATGAAACGATTTTATCTTGATAATACGCAAAACGGTGATGACCCTCAACTTAAATATACCGATTTGGAAGAATTAAACGAAGGACTTATTGCACTTACTACCGGCCCCGAAGGTCCTATCGGCAGACTTGTTTTGGAAAACAGAAAAGATGAAGCGGAAGAATTGTTAAAAAAATTGCAGAAAATTTTTGATAATCGTCTTTATATGGAAATATCAAGAATCGGTACCACGGAAGAAAATAAAACCGAAAATACTTTTATTGATATGGCATATAAGCATAACATTCCGTTGGTTGCCACCAATGAGGCTTTTTTCTTTGACACGGATATGTTTGAGGCTCATGATGCCTTGGTTTGTGTTGCCGAAGGAGAATTTGTTGCTAATGATAACCGCAAGCATTTTTCAGTAAATAATCGCTTAAAATCTCAGGAAGAAATGGTTGAGCTATTCAAAGATTTACCGGAAGCAATTGAAAATACGGTAAATATTGCCAAGCGCTGTAATTATTTATCAGAAAAAGTCAATCCGTTATTGCCTGTGTTTGAATGTCCCGATGGTAAAACTCAAGATGAATATATCACCGAAGAAGCCTATAAAGGCTTAAAAGAACGCATGGAAAAGCATGTCTATTTTGAAGGTATGACAGATGAGAAAAAGCAAGAAATTGATAAAAAATATTTTGAGCGTTTGGATTATGAATTAAGTGTAATCAAGCGTATGGGTTTCCCCGGATATTTTCTGATTGTGTCTGATTTTATCAGATGGTCAAAAAACAATGGTGTTCCGGTCGGCCCCGGACGAGGTTCCGGTGCCGGCTCAATTGTGGCTTGGTCGTTAAAAATTACCGAACTTGACCCGATAAAATTGGAGTTGTTGTTTGAAAGATTCTTAAATCCCGATCGTGTAAATATGCCTGACTTTGATGTGGATTTCTGTCAGGAAAACCGAGCCAAAACCATTGAATATGTGCAAAATAAATATGGCTTTGAAAATGTGGCACAAATTATTACATATGGTAAACTTCAATCAAAAGCGGTTATTCGTGATGTGGCACGAGTTTTGCAAATGCCGTATGCACAAGCCGATAAAATTTCAAAGATGATTCCCCCTCCGGTGCAGGGCAAAAATGTAACTTTGGCACAAGCGCTTGAGCAAGTACCGGAGTTGGAACAAATGCGAGCAAATGACCCGCAGGTTAATAAACTTTTTGATATTGCCATGAAGTTGGAAGGTTTGTACAGGCACTCGGGTGTTCATGCTGCCGGTGTGGTAATCGGTGACAGACCGCTTGATTTGTTGGTACCATTATATAAAGACCCCAGAGCCGATATGCCGGTAACTCAGTATGATATGAAATATGTTGAAGAAACGGGGCTCATTAAGTTTGACTTTTTGGGTTTAAAGACCTTAACCGTAATTAAAAAAGCCGTTGATTGGATTAAAAAAATTCATAATGTTGATTTAGATATCGATTCGGTTCCGTTAGATGACAAACAAACTTATGAGATGATGCAAAGGGGCGAAACAACGGCAGTTTTTCAGTTTGAATCATCAGGTATGAAAGAAGTTCATAAACAAATAAAGCCTGACCGTTTTGAAGATTTAATTGCGATTGTGTCGTTATATCGACCGGGGCCGATGGATAACATTCCGACCTATATTAAAAGAAAACACGGTGAAGAAGAAATAACATATTTACATCCGAGTTTAGCTCCCATTTTAGATGAAACTTACGGAATTATGGTTTATCAGGAGCAAGTTATGAACATTGCTCGAGCTTTGGGCGGTTATACTATGGGAGAAGCCGATAAACTGCGTAAAGTTATGGGTAAAAAACTTCGAGATGAGATACCAAAACAACGAGAAAAATTCACCAAAGGCGCCATTGCCAACGGAATTGAAGAAGATGTGGCCAAAAGTATATTTGACCAGATGGAAAAATTTGCCTCATACGGATTTAATAAATCGCACGCAGCCGCATATTCGCTGATTTCGTACCAAACTGCATATTTGAAGGCTCATTATCCGGTTGAATTTATGTGTGCAGTTATGGATTTGGATATTACCAATGTTGATAAGCTCACATTTTTTACCTCAGAATGCAAAGCATCGGGCATTGAAGTGTTGCCACCTGATATCAACAAATCGGAAGCCGAATTTAAGGTTGAAAACGGCAAAATAAGATATGCCTTAGGTGCCATAAAGGGTGTGAGTGCTGCCGCAATGGCTAATATTGTTAATGAGCGAGAAAAAAACGGAATGTTTAAGGATGTTTCAGATTTTTGCCATCGTATAGATATTAAGGATATAAATCGTAAACAACTGGAACAACTTATAAAATCAGGCGCTTTTGACAGTATTGATAAAAACCGAGCCATGCTGTTTACAAATATAGAAACTATTATTAAAAATATATATTCGGCAACCGAATTAAAAACCAGTGAACAAACTTCATTGTTCGGAAGCCAAGAATTGGTTGCGAAAATAAAATTTATTTCAGCACCCGACTGGCCGCAACTGGAAAGATTAAGACACGAAGCATCGGCCATAGGTTTTTACTTATCTGCACACCCGCTGGATATGTATAAGGAAAGTGTGATAAAGTTAGGTGTAAAAAACTGCGGTGATATAATGCAAAATATTAAAACCGGCGACAGTATTAAGGCTAATGTGGCAGTTTGTGTTGAAAGTTATCAGAAAAAAATCAGTAAAAACGGCAACAAATATGCATTTGTCGGTTTGTCTGATGCTACAGCATCTTTTGAAGCCTTTTTGTTCTCGGAAGGAATATCAAAATATGAGCATATTATCGAGTCACAAATGCCGGTTTTGGTTAAACTGACCATTGATAAGCAAAATGAAGATTCAAACCCGAGAATTATGATAAATTCAGTCAAACTTTTAGATGAAGCCATTGCCGAACAGGCAAAAGGGCTTATTATTAGTCTTAATGAAATTTCTGCTGTTATGGAGCTCAAAGATATCTTGAAAACCGATAAACGAGGCGCAAATAAGATATATATTGTTCCCGAAATTGAAAATTGGGAAGTCCGGATTGAACTTGATGGCGGATATGCTTTTGCTCAATCTGATATAATCGGCAAAATCAGAGCAATATCTGGAATTACGGCAGTTAAGGAGATATAATATGAATGATAATAATAAGAAAAAATATTCTGTTGTAAAATCTTTTATGAAACCATTTTGGATTATCTTTGATAATTTTAAAACTCTTTTGTTGCAAGGTGCTTGTTTTTCAACGGTGATAGTTTTGCTCTCATATTTGACGGGGCAAAAATATTTGTGTTTTTTCAATCAGGAATTAGCGCAGAGTATGTATTGTCCGAACAACCATCTGTATTTTCCATATTTGATATTAAAATTGTTGGTTATTTCCATATTTATAAACTTGTGGTATGATAAAGTTTTCAAAAATATAATCATTAATCAAAATCAGATAAAAATTTGTTTAAAAAACTCATGGAAAACTTTGGCTTTAATGCTTGTTTTTATAGGAATCAATATATTGCCGGCAATTTCTTCAATGTTGTTACTATTACGGATTCCTAATCCGGTATGGCAAATTGAACAATTATATTTTACAGTGGTTTCCATCGGCTTTTTGGCTCCGTTTTTTCTGATAAGATTTTATGGACTATTTGCTCAATTTTTGGCAGATAAAAATTGGAAACAATTTAAAATATTGTGGAACAATACATCAGGGTTTGCCATGAAAATTGTATTATCTTGCGCATTGCTTTTTTTAATCGGATTGATGATTTTGGCGGTAGCTGTCGGCTTTTTCAGAGGTTCTACAGCTTTGCCTGCAGAAAATTATAATATTTTGGCAGAATTTACCTTTGCCTTTGCAAGCTATTTTGTAATTGTTCTGCTTATAAACTTTTTTGAAACAGAACGAAAAGAGTTTTTGCTATAAAATCCCCCCTCTGAAACGAAAATCAAAGAGGGGAGGTTTTAAGATTATTCGTAAGTGCCTAAAACTAAAATGTTAGCTGAATATTCCCCTTTAGTCACATTTGCAGGAATGTTTAATGTCCCCGAAATATATCCATCTTCAGGATAAACACCGGTAATAGTTAAAGTTGTGCTATCAGGTCCTTTAAGAGTTATTGTATCAGATTCTAATGTCGGATAATATGCTTCGTTACAGTATCCTGCTTCATAACCGGTTACTTGTATAATATCACCTGTTGTTTCAAACCAACCTACACCAGCTTCAATTGTAGATTCCTTATTCTCATTCTTAATAATGATGTCACCAAAAGTTAAATCACTACAAGTCATTTCTTCGGCACCAATTAAATTAGCACTAACATTCATATAATCAAATGTTGTTCTGGCATTGGCAGTGCCTGAAATCATTAAAGCTACAGCGCTTAAAAGAAAATATTTTCTCATTTTTTTATTCCTTTAAAAAAAATTAAGTTTAAGTACATTTGAAAGGCAAAATGCCCTTTCACATCACATCATAAACCGTTTTTTTTTTTTGCAAGTAAAAAGAGTCTTAATGTGGATTTAAATCAAATTTGAGGTGTTTTTTAAATAAAAAATATTTGACATTTATAAAATGTTTTTATATATCAGAATTAGTTGTATTCACAACTTTCGTTTTTAATTAATCAAGAAAATAGGTTCATATGCATTTAAGAGAATTAAAAGATAAATCTCCGAAAGAGTTATTAAACTGGGCGGAAGATTTGGGAGTTGAAGACGCATCATCTATGCGTGTTCAAGATTTGGTTTTTGCCATTATGAAAAAAATAGCATCCGAAGATAATGTTATTTATGGTGATGGTGTAATTGAGGTCTTACAAGACGGGTTTGGTTTTTTAAGGTCTTCAAAATCCAATTACTTAGCAAGTCCCGATGATATATATGTATCGCCGGCACAGGTTAAAAGATACGGTCTTAGAACAGGTGATACGGTTGAAGGTGAAATCAGAGCTCCAAAAGACAATGAGCGCTATTTTGCTTTAACCAAAATAAACACCATCAATTATGATGACCCTGAAAAATCTAAATTGAGAGTAAATTTTGATAACTTAACTCCGTTGTATCCGAATGAAAAGCTCAATTTCGACATTATTTGCGGTGAGAAAGATTATACTACCAGAGTAATTGATTTGATTTCTCCGCAAGGAAAAGGTCAAAGAGGCTTGATCGTGGCTCCTCCGAGAACGGGTAAAACAGTAATGCTTCAAAACATTGCGCATGCAATTGCCGAAAATCACCCTGAAGTATATTTAATGGTGTTATTAATTGATGAGCGCCCCGAAGAAGTTACCGATATGACTCGTTCGGTTAAAGGTGAGGTTATATCTTCAACCTTTGATGAGCCGGCAACTCGTCATGTTCAGGTTGCAGAATTGGTAATCGAAAAAGCAAAACGCTTGGTTGAAAACAAAAAAGATGTGGTAATTTTGCTTGATTCAATCACTCGTTTAGGTCGAGCCTACAATGCGGTTGTTCCGTCCTCGGGAAAAGTTTTAACCGGTGGTGTTGATGCCAATGCTTTGCAAAGACCTAAAAGATTGTTGGGTGCGGCCAGAAATGTGGAAGAAGGCGGATCACTAACCATTATTGCCACAGCTCTTATTGATACAGGTTCTCGTATGGACGAGGTTATCTTTGAAGAATTTAAAGGAACAGGTAACTCAGAAATTATACTTGACAGAAAGCTTACCGATAAACGCTTATTCCCGACTATTGATATCACTCGTTCAGGTACTCGTAAAGAAGAACTTTTGGTTGATAAAGCAACACTTTCTAAGATGTGGGTGTTGCGCCGTGTATTGATGCAAATGGGTATGACCGACGGTATGGAGTTTTTGCTTGATAAGTTAAGAATGTCAAAAGATAATCAAGACTTTTTCAACAATATGAACTCTTAAAATTTTGAAATGTAAAAAAAACCACCCTTTGGGGTGGTTTTTTAGCACCAATATAACAGTTCTTAAATATATCTTGACACTAAATAAAAAATAAAATACAAATATAACCGAACAGTCGAGTTGACTGTTTGGAACCTAAGAATTCCGGAACAAAGTGTCTTTTAGTATAAGGACATTAAATTTTATACGCTGACCGGTTATTTAAAAAATGACTGGAAGGCGGTAAAATAAGCCTTGCGGTCAATATACCGCGCTATTCTTTGTTATAGTTCTTAGCTTCCAGTCGCTTTTTGTTAAGAGCGATTTTTTTATTTAAGTAACTTATTTAAAAAAGGAAGATAATTATGAAATATACAAATGAAAATGGTCGTTCAATGGTAGAGATGCTTGGCGTACTTGCTATTATCGGTGTTTTATCGGTTGGCGGTATTGCCGGCTATTCAAAAGCTATGAACAAATTCAAAATCAATAAAACAACAGACCAAGTTTCAATGCTCATTGCAAACTTAAGAACAATGTTTTCTTCTCAAGGTAACTATGCCGGATTAGACAATGCTCAAGCGATCGGTTTTGGTGTTGTCCCTGACGATATGATTAAAACATCGGGAACAGGGACATCAGCTACCACAACCATTCAAAATCCTTTTGGCGGAGATGTTACAATAGATGGTTCACCACTTAAAAGCGGTGATACTGATGGAGCATTTAGGATTACATATGAGGGTTTGAGCCAAGAAGCCTGCGTAACACTTGCAACCGGTGATTGGGGCTCGGGTCAGTCTTCCGGTTTAATTGCTATGGTTGCTGCTAAAGATGTATCCACTGCGCACACAGCTGCTGATGGTGCTTATGTTACCACCAAAGATGGTACTGCTGCCGCATCAGATGGTGCGGCCAGTGTTGCCGTTCCCGGGGGTACAGCCGTTAAAACCCCTATGCCTGTTGCTAATGCAGTAAAGAGTTGTTCTGCAGCAACAAATGCTGTGGTTTGGAAATATTACTAAACTAACTGTATAATCATATTTAATAAATTACCCAAAAAAAACACTGACATAATGTCAGTGTTTTTTTCTAGCGGTAATATTTTTCAAAAGGTGTATCTTGGTTAAAATCTTGCGGTTTGTAAACAAATATATTTGTCACTTCCGGCAGATTATGAGTTCTTTGATTATAACCTCTTTTTTCCATACAATTGCGATATTTTCTCGGGCTTGAACCGGCATCATCTCGTATGGAATTTACCAAAATCGGTTGAGCTCCCTCATAAGGAATATAGCTTGCCCAAATTCCTTTTTCGGCATGCCAATCGGCTCTGATATCGTATCTGGCTTCTTCCGAGTATAACCAGTTTTTAATATTGGGTAAAAACTTAAAATCTTCAGCTATGCGCATACATTCCGAATGGTCACGAGAAAATTTTTGTGCACCAGTGTTGTTTCTTTCCCAGTGATAAATAACTTGCCCTTTACCTTCGGATAAATATGTACAAGATGCCAAGCTAAATAAAAATGTGCTGATTAAGAATATTTTTTTCATATCAAAAATCCAAATTACTATAATGTTTTGACGGTGGAACACCTTTTAAGGTGTCTTTTAATATTTGTTGAAAACTCGGTCTTGATTTTACTTTTGCATACCAAGTTTTGGCATATTTATAATTATCCCAATCTATATCTCCCAAATAGTCAATGACCGACAAATGAGCTGCTGCGGTTATATCAGCCAAGGTAAATTTATTTCCGGCCAGATTGTTGTTGCGTTCGGTTAACCAATCTATATATTCAAGATGATATTTCAAGTTATTAAGTCCGGCTTTTAGAATTTTTGAATCGGGAGATAAACCGTCCTTAAAACGCTTATATATTTTTTCAAAAACAATGTATTGATAAACTTCTTTGTAAAATTTTGTATCAAACCAATCGCACAATCGTCTGATTTCGGCTCGTTGTTTGTTGTCGCCGGATAAAAGACGAGGCTCGGGATAATTTTCTTCCAAATATTCGGTTATGGCATAATTTCCGGAAATGATATTGCCGTCAAAAATGAAAACCGGCAATTCACCCGCTGGATTTATTTTTTTTATGTCGTTTGATAAATTCCACGGTTGTTCTTCTTTTAACACAAACAACATCTTTTTTTCCGCCATAAGAATGCGGATTTTTCTCGAATGCGGCGATATGTTATGATGAATTAAAAGTACCATTTAATTATCCTTATCTGTAGTTTTTTCTTCAATGGTTGAAGTTTTTGAATTTTGCTCTAATATAAATCCCGGAGGGACAAGTCCTATATTTTTTTGTTCAAAAATTTTAACCTGATTTTTCAATTCTTCTTTTACTTTTTGAGTAAAATTGCTATTTGTAATTTGTTTAGATAATAATATTTTCAATCGATTGAAATTTTTTGAATTTTTTGATATACCAATAAACATAGGCATATGCCAAATCGGTTTTTTCGAAAATGAAAGATAATTTTTTACACCGTTTTGTATGGCAGCAACATATTGATAATAGTAGCTTCCGACTATATAGTCAACCTGTCCTAAAAATAATTTTTCATAAGCATCTTTGATGGTATCAACAGAAGTGATATTAAGATCAGAAAATCTTTCCAACACATAATCGCTAAAGTATTCTTGTGATATATAAATTCCTTTTAATTTTTTTAGGTCTTCATAACTGCTAATTGTTGATTGTTTACCGTTGAGCATAACCAAACTTACCGGATTTTGTAATATTGCCGGAAAAATATATTCCAAATGTTCAAAATTTTTAGGTCCGTTTTGGGTTTCGTTATATACTCCCATTACGATGTCATATAATCCGGATCTTGATTTTTCGATATTTTGCTCATAATCTCTTGAACTTTCATACAATGTATCAATGTTGTTTGATTTTAAAACATCATTTAATGCTTGAGAAAATATTGATACCAAACGAGTATAAGCATAGTCGCCTTCAATATATGAAAAAGGAGCATAATCCGGATATGATGTTGTTAAAATTTTTAAATATGCATTTGTTTTTTGCTCGGTTATTTGACTGCAAGCATTATGTGTTACGAAACAAATTAAAAATGCTATAATTAAAGAAATTTTTTTCATATTAACCTCTTAGTTTTTCACTATATTTAAAAACTATAAACAAATTGTGTTAAAAAGATTTTAACTGATTGAAATTTTCTTTATAATTTGCCAATATTTTATGGAAAATTTTGGTATGTGTAAAGTATGAAGAACCATTTAATAGCAATATGTTCCGGAACTAAAGGAATTGGAAAAACGTGGCTTTGTGCAAATCTAAGTCATGCGCTCGGGTTATCAAAACAAAAAGTGTTGTTTTTTGATGCCGACTGTGGAATTGAAAATGTTGCCTATCAGTTAGATATTGATTTTAATCAATCATACAACAATATGTTAAATGGTTCTGTTACCATAAATAATATGGTTTATAGATATGATAAAGGGTCTTTTGATATTATAGGAGCAAATTCGGAAGCAAATATCCTGGCATCTGCTCCGGTTGGCAGAGTTCAGGTTTTGACACAAGATTTGTTTTATCTTTCCAAGTTTTATGATTATACTTTTATAGATTGTTCAGATGATGATATAAAAAATGCGAACAGTTTTTTTAATGTTGCTAAAATAATTGTTCTGATTGTAAATGCTAATCCGAAATCTTCCGAGGGTGCTTATAAAAAAATTGAAAAGCTTAAAAAAATCAATCCGTATGCTGATATAAAAATTGTTATAAACAGAGCAATGTCGTACAATGAGGGGACACAAGTGTATAAAAGCTTGTTGCAAGCGGCACAAACTTATATTAAAGTTGATTTGAGTTTGTTTAGAATTATAAGACAAGATACCAGAATTAGAGATTCTGTACTTAATAAATCTTTGCTGATAAATCGTTATCCGGCATCGGAAGGTGCGGAAGATATAGTTAAGATGGCACAAAAAATTTTGGAGGAGCTGTGAGATGTTGACAGATGCTTTGGGATATTATGAACTTTTGGAAGTTGACTATAATGCAGATGAAAATATAATCAAACAACACTATCGCGAGAAAGCCAAACTTTGGCATCCGGATCATAGTGATAATGAAAATGCATTGGAGATATTTCAAAAAATTTCGGTTGCTTATGATGTATTAAAAGATAGCAAAACCAGAGCTATGTACGATATATTATCTATGGTGTATAAAAAACAAGATTTTCCTGACTTTAAAACATTAAAAATTTACAAAACAAATGGCGGAATTGAAGATCCTTTTTTGAGAGTGGTGAATTTGGTAAAGTATACTCCCAAGGGTTTCAAAAGTGAAAAACTTGTCGGATCATTTAATGACATAGTTAGTTTGATTAAGAAAGCAACTCAAATTAACTGGACTAAAGGGTGGGCAAATCCTAAAGAAAATATCAAGGCGCTCAAAAATAATTTTTCCGGTATAAATAAAAACAGGGAAGATAATCTTAAAATGCTGCTTCATAATGCAGTTGCTTATTTTAAGGAAGATAAAAAAGATAAAGCATACATTAGTGCCCAAGAAGCCATAACATATGCTTCAGATGAACAAAAAGATATGATAGAAACTTTTTCTTATTTGTTGGATAAAGTAAATTATACTGTACCTGTTTGGGATTATGAATATTTAAAAAATATACAACTTAAAATTCCGAAAAATATTGCCATAAGTGTTATCAGTATTGTTTTGTTATTAGGTATTTGGGTAATCGGAAAATTTGTTCCGGAAAAAGAAAAGTCTTTAACAGACATGAATTATTATCAGGAAGTTAGGTTTTATAATGGTAATACAACGGTTGATGATATGGTTTTATCAAAAATATTTAATATTCCGGTAGATTTAACAGATGATAAAATGTTGTTTCATTTGAAATCTGAAACAAATATTATGCATGGGCCGTCAGATGAGTTTGATATAATGGTACAAGGACATAAAAATCAAACTGTAAGAATAACCGGATATACTCCCGATGAACTTTGGTATAGAGTAATGGTTGATGATGGAAATATGGGGTTTGTTAAAAGAGGGTATTTAAAAAAAGGAATCGGCAATCCGATACCGGAAAGAAGTAAAATAATTGAAAATAATGAGAGGTAAAAATGGCATTAAAATATGAAGTATTAAAAACAGTCGGCAAAACCAGATTAGGTAAACTTTATACTAAGCACGGTGTTGTAAATACTCCGGCTTTTATGCCGGTTGGAACTTGCGGTACGGTTAAAGCAATGATGCCCGAATCGGTAGCTCAAACCGGGGCGGAAATTTTGCTAGGTAACACTTATCACTTAATGCTTCGTCCGGGGGCCGATTTGGTTGAAAAAATGGGCGGATTGCATAAGTTTATGAATTGGAATAAGCCTATTTTAACCGATTCTGGGGGTTTTCAGGTTATGAGTTTGAATAGTTTAAGAAAACTAAACGAAGATGGAGTTACGTTTAAATCTCACGTTGACGGAAAAAAGTTTTTCTTAAATCCGGAAGAATCGATTAAAATTCAGCACAAGCTTGATTCTAACATTACAATGTGCTTTGATGAATGTGTAAAACTTCCAGCACCTTATGATAAAGTTAAAAAATCTATGGAGATGTCAATGCGGTGGGCAAAACGCAGTAAAGACACTTTTGTTGATCGCGACGGATACGGGATTTTTGGCATTCAGCAGGGAGGAGATTATAAAGATTTAAGGCGATATTCGTCCGATAGGTTAAAAGAAATCGGGTTTGACGGGTATGCTATCGGCGGCTTGGCAGTAGGTGAGGGGCAAGAAAAAATGTTTGAAGTGCTTGATTATGCACCATATATGTTGCCCGATGATAAACCTCGTTATTTAATGGGGGTAGGGCGTCCCGATGATATTGTGGGTGCGGTTTTAAGAGGTGTTGATATGTTTGATTGTGTTATGCCGACTCGTTCAGGAAGAACTGCACAAGCATTTACAAAATATGGCGCCATAAACATCAGAAATGCTCGTCACAGGGAAGATTACAGACCGGTTGAAGAAGGTTGTGATTGTCCGTTATGTAAAAATTATACCAGAGCTTATATTCACCATTTGCAAAAGTGTAATGAGGTTTTGGCCGTAATGCTTTTGTCTTGGCATAATATTGCTTATTATGAACGCTTGATGAAAGGTATCAGAACAGCTATATCTGATAATACACTTGATGAGTTTGTACGTCAATTTTACCAAGATCAGAAAAAAGGTGATATTGAGGAGTTGTAATCATGAATAAAATATGTTCTGATTTTAATATGTTTATTGAACAAAATCAAAAAGCAGGTATAAGAGTTTTTGTTGCCGGAGGTTCCAGATCGGGAAACGATGAAATTTATGTTGAAGAGGCATATAATTTGGGTCGTCAAATTGTTAAGATGGATTTTAAACTAGATTTCGGACTTTCTAATAAGGGCATTATGGGTGCTGTTGCCAGAGGTGTTTTAGATAAGTGGAAAGAAAAGCAGTGTCCTGATACAGGTTTTCCGATACAAGGAATTACAACCGAAGAATATTATCGTTTGTATCCGTCAGATGATGAATTGATAAAACAAACAGATATCATTGTGGCAAAAACTTTAGAAGAAAGAAAGCAAAAACTTTTGGCAGCAGACTTTGTGGTTTTTGCTCCCGGTGGTGTCGGTACACTTGATGAACTTGCTTATGATTGTGTGGCTATGCAAGACGGATTGTTGGATATTAAGCCATTTATAATATACAATGTGAACGGGTTTTTCCATCATCTGTTAGAGTTTTTAAAAGCCATAAGTCAAACGGGTTTTGCTGATCCGGTGCCGTTTATTGTGGTTGATAATAATGAAGAATTAGAAATTACATTTAGGCTTTTAAAGTTAAGATACAATAAGTGTGAAAATTCTAAACAAGCATATGCAAACGCCAGACAATTGGTTTATGAATTGCCGTATTTTTATAAAATAAAATCGCAAGAAAACATATTTGTTGAAGACATTTTTTCCCGAATCGAAAATATAAAAAATGGGGAAAATGAGCAAGATAAACAAGCACTAAATGATGAAATTGAGACAGCATATCTGGAAAAAGAAATTGAAAGAATGTATGATCGTTTGGCAAAAACCGGAAAAGACACATCCGTTGTAAGTGATAAACTTACACGTCTTAAACTCAGAAAGAAAAAAGTTGTTAAATAATGTTATTAAATGAAACTCCACCGGCTCACGCCGGTGGTATCATTTTAGGTCAAGCCAAGCTTGTCCTAAATCTTCACGCCCTTGATGTTCAATATAGCGCTGTATCACTGCCTCATTAACGCCTACTGTACTGACAAAATACCCATCT
>JAFTYO010000031.1 GCA_017464685.1 Alphaproteobacteria bacterium | reverse complement strand
TCAATACTACTGGCTTGTTTCTTATGATAACAGAAAAGAAATTAAAGATATATATAAACATAACCCAAATTTTACAATAGAATATAATTTACGCTATACCGCTGGCCAAAAATGTTCTGGCCAAGAAATTATGTTTGCAAGCGATAATTTAATTTTCAATAGAATAGATCCTATAACTTTGGAAAAAATAGCTTAACACTAAAATGCAATGAAAGACGAATTGATTTGTGATTGCCATTTTCATTATTTTATACCATCGTGTTAATGAAATCTAAACAACATACTTTTACTCCCTCTCATTCATTTGCATTCTGATTTTATACATCTAACCGAGCATAAATTCATTTCTTTTGCAAATTTTCGTAATCCGTCAACCGAATAACAACCTGTTGCATACATCTCAAACATCTTTTTAATTAGAGGTGCACGTTCTGGATCTAAAACAATATTTGCCGGTGTCGTCTTGGTTTTCGGAATATTTAAATATCCAACAGGAGATTTCGTTTGATATTCACCATTTGACCATTTATATTCCATACCGCGATTAACATTATCTCGTAGGTTTGCAACATACATTTTACCGGATAAAATACCCATCTCCCAACGCATAATATCTGCAGAAGAACTATTTTTAGTCAGTATCAAACCTTCTTTGCAAAAATGTATGTCAATCTTATCATCAAGAAGCAATGTTTCAACTTCTACACATTCATTGAAACGCTGACATTCCTGACTTAATTTTGCGAATAAAAGCTTCTTGTACCGGCGAAACATAACCAATGCGATGAAATTCGTTAGTAGATGAGCGTCTGTGTGATGAATCAAGCATTTCGAACTTATTTCTATCACCAATGACCTCGCCACAAGTTAAAGGTTTTTCATCAGGTTTCGGAAACTCCCAACGTTTCAATTTTCTGCAGAGGATAATTCCGCGCCTACACATCTGAGCCGTACCGTAGAAACTCGCATCTAAAACCTTTGCGTTGACATCCATGTCTAAACTGTTCATCACCTTGGTTATGGTCTGTAAAATTATTTTACCATCAAGACGGTTTGTGATGATTGGATCTTGCTTGTCAGAGATGAAATACGGACAGTTTTCCCAAAACACCCATTGGAGATGCTCTGGTGAGAGTCTATAAATAGCTTTACACAATTCAAGAGCAAACAAAAACAACCAAGTCAATGGATCATCAAGATGTTGCCCACCGGCCAAACTCATAGATTGACAAGGCAAAGTTATTACTAACCCTCTAACCCCACGATTGATATGCATTTTAGCAATCTCTTCTATCATTTTTGTGAAATCACCACATATTAAACCTTCACCAACGTCTGGATTTATGGCATTACAAAAACACCATCTATCTAATTTAATTTCACACCCACAGACCATCTTATAACCAATATATTCGGTTTTTGTGGTTCCTATACCTCCACTTCAGCAAATGACTGTGTAGCGTTCAAAATCATGGCCGGTAATAACCACATTATTTAAATTAAGTTGTATCATAATTAATTTTCCGGTTTTATTTACCAAAGAATAATATGAGTTTTTCTAAAAGTAAAGCCGTTGATGTTATAATACTTGATAAATTATAAACCTCAGCGGATTTTGCAAAGGTTTGACTATTTCCTTTCCCATTTTGGTGAAAAATTATTGCGTCAACCAAGTTAAATGCGTACCAACAACCATACGGGACTCTAACTGCTTAAATGATTGATTTTATTGCATTGTTATCATAATAAGTTCGTAAAATTTCCCAAAACGCGCATTTTCAAAAAACGAACTTACGAACTCGGTTAAGTGATTGATTTAAAAAGAAAAACGACGCTTAAAACTAAGCGCCGCTTGTATTGGTGATCCCAACGGGACTCGAACCCATGTTGCAAGAATGAAAATCTTGAGTCCTAACCACTAGACGATGGGACCATCGTTCAAGATAAGAGCATATATATATGTATTTTTTTTGATAGTCAAGAACTTTTTTTTAAAAAATACATTTTTTTATTATTTATTTATAGCCTCAATAATTTTACTTACATGTACTAGCTCAAAATTTTTATTTTTAAGGCTCTCGATCCAATCTTTTAGTGCCGGATATGTTTGGCTCTTAGGGTGGCATATGGCAATGGCAAACCCTTTTTTATTTGCTATGGTTTCGGTTTTTCTTAACTGGCTTAAGATATATTCATAATCGTTTTCATTATCTAAAAAAACATCTCGCTGAGCAAAATCAATCTTATCCAAAACGGCTAAGGCTTTTCCTTTTGACGCTGCACTTGTCTTGGAATCTAAAAAAAACATATCTTTTTGTTTTAATATATTCATAATATAGCCGAGTTTTTCTTCGTCTTCGGTAAATTTACTTCCCATATGATTGTTGATACCGCTAACCTTGATATCTTCAAACTTATTTAGCATTTGATGAAATAATCCTTCAATCTCATCTTTGTTCATATCGGTTTTTAAGGTATCAGGCGCCAAAGAAGCTTCGACTTTCGGTTCCATCGGGGCATGAATCATTATCTCATGACCGGAATCTTTGGCCTTTTCTGCCAATCCTTTTAAGTCTGAACCATAGGTTAAAAATGATGATGTCAAAGGAGCATTAATAGATATAATGTCAAGAGTTCGTTTTCTATTTATGCCCATGTCATCAATAACAACAGCTATCAAGGGTTTTTCAATATCTAATTTGTTTAATATAACTCGAGTTTCTTCAACCGGTTCAACAACTTTTTTAACTTCGTCATTTTCAACAGACCTATCAATTTTTTGCTCGGTTATAGCTTCTAAAACAACATGGTCTTTTGTTTCCGAATGTATTTCCAAAACCTCTGCATCAGCGGCAAAATATTCGTGATCTAAAATAAAATCACCGATTATATCTGTAGAATCGTTAAGTTCTAATTTTGGTTCAACTATTTCTTCAGTAATTACAATTGCCGCAGGTATGTTTTCTTGCATATTTTTGCGGTTGCTATATATATATTTTATACCAATGATTATAGCTGTTGAAACCAACATCAGGGTTATCGCTTGTAGTGACGATAACCCTAAAATTGTTTTGTTTTTAGTGCCTTTTTTCAATTTAGTCCCTTTTGCGAAGTGTCGGAAAAGCAATTACATCTCTGATGGTCTCGGCATCGGTTAAGAAAATTGCAAGTCTGTCAATGCCCATACCCATACCACCTGATGGCGGAAAACCATTTTCAAGCGCAGTTACAAAATCTTCATCGAGCATCTGAGCTTCGTCGTCACCGGCTTCTCTTGCTTCGCATTGCGAATTAAATCTTTCCATCTGCTCTAACGGATTGGCAAGTTCGGAGTAGGCACAACCCATTTCCATTCCTGCAACATAAGCATCAAAGTGTTCCACCAATCTCGGATTTGAACGATGAGTTTTTGCAAGTGGTGAAATATCTCTCGGCATATCCATAACCAAAATCGGCTCAATCAAATTCGGCTCAACTTTTTCATCAAATACTTCTTGCACAACCTTGCCCCAAGACGGACAATCCGAAGCATCAACTCCAACCGATTTTGCCATCTCTCTGGCTTCTTCCAAGGTATTTGCTTCCATCAAATCAATATCAGCATATTCTTTTACCAAATCCACAATGGATTTACGAGCAAAAGGTTTTCCCAAATCAATTTCATGTTCACCAAATTTAACGACCGTTGTTCCCAAAACCGATTTTGCAACATAGGCAATTAAATCAGGAATTAAATCAGCCATTGTGTTATAATCGGCATAAGCCTGATAGGCTTCTAATGCGGTAAATTCCGGATTGTGTTTTTTATCCAATCCTTCATTTCTAAAGTTACGACCGATTTCAAACACCTTATCAAAACCGCCGACCACAAGCCTTTTAAGATACAACTCAGGGGCAATACGCAAATACAAATCCATATCTAAAGTATTGTGATGAGTTATAAACGGTTTTGCATTGGCACCGCCCATAATCGGGTGCAACATCGGAGTTTCAACTTCTAAAAAGCCGTGCTCTTCAAAATATCTTCTGATTGCAGATGTAATCTGACAGCGCTTCTTGAAAATTTCTCTGCTGTCATCGTTTACTATGAAGTCAACATATCTTTGACGATAGCGAGCTTCAATATCGGTAAGACCGTGAAATTTTTCCGGCAAGGGCTGTAAAGATTTTGATATAATATCAAATTTTTCGGCTGCAACCGAAAGCTCTCCACGAGGTGTGCGTCTGATATAACCGCTAACGCCGACAATATCACCGACATCTAAGCATTTTAACAACTCTAAATCTTCCTCGCTTAAATGATTCTTATGGCAGAAAACCTGAATTTTTCCGCTTGTATCTTTTAAGTCTATAAACATACCGCTATTTCTTACCGCCATTGCTCGACCGGCAATGGTAACCCTGTCCTCGGTATCTGTTCCGGTTTCAAGCTCTTTATATTTTTCTTGCAAATCAGCAGCATATGCATTTGCTTCGAATTTATAAGGATACGGATTGTAACCTTTTTCCTGTAATGTTTTTAATTTTGCGAGTCTGGATTCTCGATGAATATTTGTTTCTGTTGACATTTTTTTACCCAATTAAATTAAATTTATTCTCTCAGGTACTATATACATCAGAATTTATTTTTTCAATAGCTATTTTTCATAAATTTGCATTTGTCATAAAGTGAAAATACAACAAATGAAAAAAACTTCCTTGGATTTTTTTGTTCAAATGAAGTGCACACATTTTGATATAAAAAATTAAATATCAAACCCTTTAATCTTATTTGCAATCGCATTATCCAGAGCAATTCTTTTCAAAGACTTTTCTTGTTTATATTTAACCTTCTGTTCGTCATCTTTTTTCTTGTCTTCTTTTTCATTGCTTCTCTATGCATAGGATATCTCCGATTTCTACAATTGCTTCATGTGCTTTTTCTACAATGTGACCAATTTGCTCATATTCAGCCCTTAATTGAATTGGTTTTTGCAAAAAGTCTTCATTAAAAATATTTGTAAAAATAAAAATTTGAGGATAAACATAAAATTGTTGCATTATTTTTTTATTTTGTGTATTAGATTACTCCCAAACGGGTTTTAAAAACCTGAAATGTTTGTTTTAAATAGAAATAAGGATGAAAAAATGGTATCATTAGCAGAAAAAATGGCGGCAAATATGGATATGTCCGCTTTTAGTAAGGCTGACGAACTCAAAAGAAGATTGTGGTTTACGATTTTGGCTTTAATTGTTTTCCGTTTGGGAACATTTATTCCGCTTCCGGGAATTGACCCGCAAATTTTATCTGAAGTGTTTTCGAGACATTCGGGCGGAATTTTAGGTATGTTTAATATGTTCTCCGGTGGTGCTTTGTCTCGTATGACAATATTTGCCTTAAACATTTTCCCGTATATCTCTGCTTCCATTATTTTACAACTCGGTCAATCGGTAATCCCATCACTTGCTGCATTGAAAAAAGAAGGTGAGGCCGGACATAGAAAAATTACGCATTATACCAAAATGCTTACAGTGTTAATTACTGTTATTCAAGGTTACGGTATTGCTGTTGGTCTTGAGAGCATGAGTGGTCAAACCGGTGTTTCTGCTGTGGTTATACCAAGCTTTGTGTTCAGATTTACCACTATTATATCATTAGTGGGTGGTACAATGTTTGTTGTATGGCTCGGAGACCAAATTACCTCTCGAGGTGTAGGTAATGGTTCTTCATTAATCATTACCGTAGGTATTATTGCTAACATTCCGAGTGCTTTGGCTCAAACATTTGAGTTAGGACGAATCGGCTCTATGTCGCTTGGTGTGATTGCAATGTTACTTGTTATGGCTTTGGCCTTGATTTATGTAATTGTCTTTGTTGAAAGAGCACAAAGAAAAATCATTATCCAATATCCTAAGCGCCAGATGGGTATGCGTATGATGTCGGCAGAAAGTTCACATCTTCCTCTTAAAATTAACCCCACAGGTGTTATTCCGCCGATTTTTGCAAGCTCATTATTGTTGTTGCCGATTACGGTTGCCAATATGTCGGCTCAAAGCGGACCGTCTTGGGTACAGACTTTAAGTCAATGGCTCGGACACGGACAACCTTTGTACTTGGCTTTATATGCATTTTTAATCGTATTTTTCTCGTTTTTCTACACTGCAGTTGTGTTTAATCCGGAAGATACGGCCGATAATTTGAAAAAACACGGTGGTTTTGTTGCCGGTATTCGCCCCGGAAAAAATACTGCCGAATATCTTGATTATGTTATAACTCGTTTAACGGTTGTCGGTGCCGCATATTTAACCACATTGTGTATTTTACCTGAGTTGTTGATTTCTAAGCTTTCGGTTCCGTTTGTCTTAGGCGGTACGACACTTCTTATCGTGGTACAGGTTACAATGGATTTTGTTACACAAGTTCAATCTCATTTGATTGCGTATCAATATGAAGGATTGCTTAAAAAAGCAGCTCTTGTCAACAAGAAAAGAAAATAAATATGAGTAAAGAGAATAAAGGCTTGCATGTTGTTTTTACCGGAGCCCCCGGTTGCGGTAAGGGCACGCAAGCCCGAATTTTAAAACAAAAAATTGATATTTGTCATCTTTCAACCGGTGAAATGTTGAGAGATGAAGCAAAAAAGGATACCCCTCTCGGACGAGATTTAAAAGCCGCTCTTGACAGGGGAGAATTTGCAACCGACGAAATGATAATTCAGATGGTATCATCTCGTATTGATGAAGATGATTGCAAAAGCGGCTTCATCTTAGACGGTTTTCCGAGGACTCTGCCTCAGGCTGAAATTCTTGAGGTTATTTTAAAAGAGAAAAATATTGTTTTGGACAGAGTCGTTGAAATTCAAGTCCCTGATGAAATCATTATGGAGCGAATTTTGGGTCGCTATTCTTGTATGTGTTGCGGTCAGGGATATCACGATAAATTTCAAAAACCTAAAGTTTACGGAGTTTGTGATGTCTGTGGTGGTACGGAATTTTCCAGAAGACAGGACGATAACCGAACAACCGTGAAGAATCGGCTGATAAATTACAGGTCGTTGACATATCCGACAATTCCTTATTTTGAGAAAAAAGGCTTGCTTACCTGTGTTGACGGTACCGGAACAATCGAAGCAACCGGAGATAAAATTGCGGTTGTTTTGGGACTTTCGGAAAAATAATTTCAGATAAAGGGTGTTTTTGTTAAAAAAGTTGTTTTTTTGATAAAAATGTTGTTGACTCTGAAAAAAAATATAATATAATCCGCTTAATTTTGAAAAGTGGTGATCAACTTTTTGAATGTTTTAATTTTTTAGAAAATGGAGAGTTAATTTGGCTCGTATAGCTGGCGTAAATATTCCGACAGCCAAGAAAATTGAGGTTGCTTTGACTTATATTTTCGGTATCGGAAGAAAAACTGCTCAAGACATTTGTACTAAATCCGGCGTGGCTTCTGACCGTCGTGTACATGAACTGAGTGATGAAGAAGTTGCAAAAATCCGCGAAGTAATCGACAGAGATTATTTGGTGGAAGGTGAGCTTCGTCGTGAAGTTGGTGTTAACATCAAAAGACTTATGGATCTTGGATGTTACAGAGGTTTAAGGCATCGTAAAGGTTTGCCTGTTCGTGGTCAGAGCACAAAACAAAATGCTCGTACCCGTAAAGGTAAACGTAAAACTGTTGCCAATAAGAAGAAGTAAGGTGAGGTAACAATGGCTAAAGCAACAACACAACGTGTTAAGAAAAAAGAAAAAAAGAATATCACTTCGGGTGTTGCCCATGTGAATTCTACATTTAACAATACCAGAGTAACAATTACCGATGCTCAAGGCAATACTGTAGCTTGGTCAACAGCAGGTGCACAAGGTTTTAAGGGTTCTCGTAAATCTACTCCTTATGCTGCACAGATTGCTGCTGAAGAAGCAGGCAAGAAAGCTCAAGAAAATGGTATGAAAACTTTGGAAGTTGAAGTTAAAGGTCCTGGTTCCGGTAGAGAATCGGCAATCAGAGCTTTACAGGTTATCGGATTTACAATCACTTCTATTCGTGATGTAACCCCGATTCCGCATAACGGATGCCGTTTGAAAAAGAGACGTCGCGTTTAATTATAAGATTCTACGGCGGAGTGCGTTGTTACAATCTCCGCTGTTTCAATGTTTTTTTTACAATATATATGCATATATAAATTAGAAAGAGGGTATACCGGTGATTCAGAAGAATTGGCAAGAATTGATTAAACCAACTAATTTAGAAGTTAATTCCGAAAGCGGAAAAAAGTCTAAAATAGTGGTAGAACCCCTGGAGAGAGGCTTTGGTCTTACTTTAGGTAACGCATTGAGAAGAGTTTTATTATCATCATTACAAGGCGGCGCAGTTACGGCCATCAAGATTGATGGTGTTTTGCATGAATTCTCAGTTATTCCCGGCGTTAGAGAAGATGTTACAGATATCGTCTTGAATGTTAAGGGATTGGCTGTTGCTGTTCATAGCGAAGGTCAAAAAATGATGACATTGAAAGCAGAAGGGCCTTGTGTGGTTACCGCTGCTATGATTGAAACCGGTCACGATGTTGAAATTATGAATCCTGATCATGTTATTTGTAGCTTAGATGCAGGCGGAAAAATTTCTATGGAGTTGACTGTTGATACCGGAAAAGGTTATGTTCCGGCATATCAAAACAAACCGGGCGATGCTCCGATTGGTTTGATTGCCGTTGATGCAATTTATTCTCCGGTTAAAAAAGTTTCCTACAAAGTTGAAAATACTCGTGTAGGTCAAATTACCGACTATGATAAATTGACAATGGTAATTGAAACAAATGGTGTTGTTACTCCTGAAGATGCAATTGCATATGCTGCTCGCATTTTGCAAGACCAACTTAAACCGTTTATCAATTTTGATGAACCTGAGGATGCAGCTGTTGATATCAAGGAAGAACTTCCGTTTAATCGTAATCTCTTGAAAAAAGTTGAAGAACTTGAGCTTTCAGTTCGTTCGGCAAATTGCTTGAAAAACGATAATATCGTTTATATTGGTGACTTAGTACAAAAAACCGAAGCGGAAATGCTCCGTACGCCGAACTTTGGTCGTAAATCCTTAAATGAAATCAAAGAAGTGTTGGCTAAAATGGGAATCCATCTCGGTATGGATACTCCGGGATGGCCGCCTGAAAACATTGAGGAGTTGATAAGGAAGTGTGAAGACCACTTCTAAAAAGTTCGTATAACGGTCAACTACTTGAAAGCCTTTTTACTTATGTACTGTTTTGTACACTTCGTAAAAAGGCTTTCTTCGTATTTGCCTCGTTCTCCGAACTTTTTACACTTAAACGAGCATTTGAAAAAAAGAGATTCTTCGTATCTACACATCAGTCGAACTTTTACACATTAAAAAGGCTTTCTTCGTATTTGCCTCGTTCTTAGAATTTTTTTCACTAAAACAGGTTTTATGGTTCGTACGTAACACTACCTGCGTAAGCAGGTAGATGTAGACAAGGCTAAATCTTCGCGCTATACTATGAGAATGGAAGAGGTAAAGTATAGCAAACAAAGTAACTGCGTGTATCACTGCCACTATCATATAGT
>JAFTYO010000030.1 GCA_017464685.1 Alphaproteobacteria bacterium | reverse complement strand
TTTCAAAATGTGGAGTAAGCGCCGTGATAAAAAGTTTCTTACGAAGAATGGCTCAGATGCGCCGTTGTTTTTTGACGAAGTGTACAATATGGGTAGGTGATGATAAAAACACCAAGCAGATGAGCTGTTATGCGAAAGAAATCGGTCGTTCAATGGTAGAAATGCTTGGCGTTCTTGCTATCATCGGTGTTTTATCGGTTGGCGGAATTGCCGGTTATTCCAAAGCGATGGAAAAGTATAAGTTAAATAAACACGCACAAAGTTTTAATTTTTTATTAAATATGGCCATTCAATATTCTGGAACAGTATCTTCATCTTCAGATTATACAGAAAACAATAATATTTTTTATACCGGTACATTTTATAAAGCCGGCCTTGTTCCTGATGGATTTGAATTAGAAAAAAACAGTACTGTTTTTCTTAGAGATATGTTTGACAATCTGGTGTGGTTATTCGAAAACCCATCATCAAAATCATCCGGCTTAGGATATGAATTTACTTCAGATGAATTAAATATCTGTTATAATATATTCAACATTATAAAATATAACTCTTTTCAATTATATACCGTCAGTACTGACAGCAGAGACAGTGAAAGCCAAATAGCCACTTCTAATGGTATATTGAGTGGAGATTCATATTGTGTCAAAGACAAAAAATGTATTAAAGATATGACAATTAATGATATTGACACATTGTGTAATAATTGTGCATCATCTCATTCCAGTTGCAGAATATTTGTAAAATGGCTATATTAATAGAGCAAAATATAAAAACCCGAGAGCACATTCTCAGGTTTTTATATGGCGTATCCGGCGGGAATTGAACCCACAACCTTTGGCGTCGGAAGCCAACACTCTATCCAATTGAGCTACGGATACATCAGGATTTGAGCAATTATTACACCTGTTTTAAATTTTTTACCAGTGTTTTTTTAAAGTTTTTTATAATTTTACTTGACTTACTGTTTAAATATATGTATTAACAAGCAACAAGATTGTTATTTATTTGTTTTAAAGGATACTTAAAATGGCTAAAAAATGTGATATTTCCGGCACCGGTGTTATGAGCGGTAACAATGTAAGTCACGCTAACAACCGTACTCGTCGCCGTTTCTTGCCGAATTTGCATGTTGTTTCTTTGTTGAGTGAAACTTTAGGTAAAGTTTTCAAGTTGAAAGTTTGCACCAAAACTTTGCGTTCAATTGAACACAATGGAGGTTTAGATTCTTACCTTGAAACTACATCTAACAGCAAATTGACTGACGAAGCTAAAAAAATCAAAAAGTCTATTGCAAAGAAAAAATCTGCAAACTAATAAAAATATAAAGTAAGATTTTGAGCCTCATATAACAATGAGGCTTTTTTTGATATTCATCTATAAATAAACATAAAAAAACTCCCGATAAAAAATCGGGAGTTGGAACATTTGGATAGCTGTTAAAGATATCCGTAAAGGGCCGCACTGGCATCATCAAAGAGTTTTCCCCAACGACGCCTTTCGTCTCCTGTTGTTTCGACCATACGGTGACCGGCATAATCGACCAACTTTTTGAGATCGTCATGAGACATTGCGCACATATCCTCAACTTTCAGTGTTAAGACCTGCTCGCTGTCCATCCCTTTAAACTTAGTGTCGGAAACATCTTCAAATGCATTTGCATTCTTTTCCGCATTTTCCTCTCTTTTGTTGCGAATATAAGCAATCGCAAACAACACTGCGATGACAGTCATCGCAATAACAAATCCTGTTGTCGTCATAATAATAATATATTTAATTAGTTTATGTTTTTACTCTACCATATAAAAATTTTTTTGCAAGCTTTTTTGCAAAATTTGTCAAAAAAATAAAATAGCCTTAATTTAAACCTTATAAAAAATTTAAATTAAGGCGAAGTAAATAAAATTGATAACAATTATTGTTGATTATACTTTTGTTTACATAAACTTCCTTCAGCACAATTATAAGGCTTTTTAACATATGATATTGAAGAATACGTCTTAGGCTCATAAACTGTTCTGTATGTTGTGTTTTTATAAAGAACTTCAACCGGCTCGGATACGGTATATGAAGATCCTTGGCACCCTGATGTCTGTGCAACAGGTTGAACAACCGGTTGAGCCACAACAGCTTGTTGTCTCGGAGTCGGATTTTTATTGCATTCTGTTACTGTACGCGTACATGCAGATAAACAAACCATTAAACACATTACTAAAATAAATTTTTTCATAACATTCCTTTCAGATTAAAATTTTTCAAACCCAAAAAAATAATTTGATTTACAATAGATAATATCAAAAACAAATTTTTCATCATTAACTATTTATTAATAAACATATTTTTAGGTTTAAAATATCAATCTGTCAATATGTTTCTTTTCTAATATTATAAAGTAAGCTCTTTTTGATAAATTTGAAGCAACAAAATTTGTCCTTGCTCATTTGGATGGACTCCATCAAAATATACTTCATCAAGACGTTTTTTATTAAAAAATGTATATGCATCAATTAACATAACTCCATATTTAACGGATAGTCTTTCTAAAAATTTGTTAAAAGATACAATATTACAATTAAAAACATATTTTGGAGCATCAAGATATTTTTGATTAGGAAATTTATTTTCAATAACAGGCAATAGGTTTTGTAAAACAACTTTATCAGATTTCTGCAAAGCAATTTTTAATATATTTTCATACATTAACATACTGTTTTGCATTTGCGAATCGTCAGCAACTGGAGAAATTTGTAAAAAATTATTTACACCAACAGCAATTATAAGCGTTTCATAAGTGTTATCATCTTCTGAAATTTTAGTTAAAACATTGTTGATGGTTTCTCCGTTTTGAGATAATTTTAACTTATTTTTAAAACCGCTTAAAAGGTCAAACCAACTTACATCATTGTTACCATAACCGAAAGATATACTATCACCATAAACACCTACCGAATATTTCATATTGCGTCCTTACAAAAACAACCCCTGATTTGCATCAGGGGTTTTATTAAAAACTTTAGAACATATATCTGAAACCCAAGAGAATTTCTTGAGAATCGTAACTTCTCTTTGCGTAATCAGCCCCTTTTTGCTTAATTTTACCATAATCGGTAAAACGATAGCCAAGTTCAATATCTGTTTTATATGTTAAATTATAACTAACACCAACACCAACATTGTAAGCAAAATTTTCTTCTTTTACTTTATTGCCTGAATTATTTTCATCAATGCGAGCATAACCTAGACCTACTCCAACATAGGGATTGAGCGATGTACCAGTATCCAAATCGTAGTAAACATTGGCAAATACTGTTTGTAATTTGCTCTGTATAACATTTGAATAAACATTATTATGAGTCTTGTTCAACAGACCATATTCTAATTCAGCTCTAACCGATTCAGCCATACCACCACAGAAAGGAACCATAACACCGGCTGCAAATCTGTAACCAAACTGTTCGTCATTTATTTTTTCCTGAAAATCAACGGTAGTAATGTCGTTTTTAACCTCTACACGAGCTAAACGAGCCGCTACATACGGATTATATTCGGTCGCACTAACTTGAGCAGCAACCAAAGATGCAACACCTGCCAACAATAAAATTTTTTTCATAAGTCTTCTCTCTTTTCATTTTTTGCAAAAAATAAAACACAACATCAACTTTTTGATGTATCCAAAGGTTATAACACTATAACCGAAAGGTCAAGTATTGACCTCATTATACACAAGAAGGTATAAAAAATATTAATATTGGGTAAGTTTTGCAAGATATTCATCAATTTTTAAAATCAATACCTTAGTTTGGTTATGTTTATCTCCAAGATTGTGTTCATCATACACTTCAGAAGCTGAATTATAATATTTTATAGCATTTTCAAAATATTCTTCATTATTATAAATTTTACCACATTCGAAAAAAATATTTGCTATATTTTCCTGTGCTGTTGCCCATTGTATGGGAAAAAATTCTTTGGTATAAACTTGTTGATAGTTTTTATAATTTTCTATAGCAATTTTAGCAATTTCATCATTTTTACTAAACACTGCCATCATCGATAAATATAACCCTAAGTCATTTTGTATCTCAGCCCAAATATCAGGAAAAACTACTTTACCAAATATTTTTAGCGATTCTCTTAATTGAAATACGGCATCTCTTAATGATTGAATATCACCGGTATATTTCCAGTAAGCAAAATAAAGCTTTGATAATCTATAAGCCGTGAAAGCAAAATCATACGGATATGTGTGGCGATTGAAATATTTTTGCGATAACAAATAGAAATCAATTGCAAATTTGCAATTTACATACTTTTTTTCAACCGATAAATCTGTTGCTAAATGATATAATTGTCCTAAGTTTGCATAAACAAGTCCGTTTAGTATTGAATTGTTTCCTTTTTTTTGATAATTGAGTGCGTTTTTTAAAATTGATGAAACAATTTTAATATCCGATACTTGCAAATTCTGTCTCACCGAATTAAGATATGTTAAAGCTAACAAATTTGAGATATATGGCATACAATCAATACTTAAATTTTTTGGAGGACTACTGTTATTAATTTGTGTAATTGTCTGTTGCAAAATCGGTAAATAATCTTCACTCTTACGCACAGTTAAAATTGTCGCATATATTAATTCAATCAATGACTGTGCTAAATTTTCACTTTGCAAACTCTCAAGTGGTAAATATAAACAATTTAGTAAAGAAAAAAAAGGAAAATATTGTTTATCATATTGATTTAATGTTTGAAAATTTAATCTTATTGTTTTCTCCTTACGATACCCCCACATCAACACATCAGAATTTGTTTTTCTTAAAATTTTGTTTCCAGTATCTGTTAAATCAAAAAAATTGCGACTTTTAAGATCAAGAAAACTTTTATTAAAAGGTTCATCGTAATAAGTAATTTCCAGCATATTATTATTTGATAAATATTTAGCCAAAATCTGTCCCGAGTTGTGTAAACAATCATCTTCAAACGATACAATTACAAGTTTTATTTTTTGTAATTCCGGTTTTTGATGTTGCTTATTGGGCTTATTCAGGTTTTTTTTCCAAAAGCTTAAAATCACTGTCTTTTCCTTTTATTCAGAGATTTTTTAACTATTTTCAACCCGTCTTTTACGTCTTCGACCAGAGCTTGATTAATTTGCCTAATATCAGTTTTTTCTTCTGTAGCATTATATAACATATTTAACAACCATAGATCAGCCACTAACACAAACATCGGTAAAGAAAAAAGATTTGGTGCATAAATTTGAAAAGATGCAAAAATTACATTTATAATACCTATTCTAACTAAAGCCATCAAAATAGCTTGTGCACTTATATCTTTCATATAACAGATATAATATGATGTATTGTAATAAAAATCAGGTTCTTTTATACGAAAGATATATTGTCTTGTCATCACTAATATAATTTCAGCAAACAAATATGTTGCTAAAATAAACATAGAGCCTGCAGCATATTCAAAACAAGAATACAACAACAAGCATGCGACTAAAAATCCGGCACTTGCACAGGCTCCATCATTTAAGAAAATTTCGCTGGGATACCAATTATATCTTAAAAAATTAAGCCACATACCGCAAAGTAAACTGGTTATAATACCAAAAATTACAGGTAATCCTCCAAGTAATGTTATCAAAGATATTCCAAACAAAACAGTTATGATAAAAATGCCAAAAACGGCTGACATTCCGTTTAATATTTTAGAAAAAAAAGTAATCAGAAAAAGACTTGAAAAAATTATCATACGTTCTACCGGTAAAGAAATATAATTATCAAATATAGTTATATTTTCCGGAATTATACTAGTTATAATCACTGATGATATAGCCATTATTGAATATAACAACTTATTTATTTCAAACAAAAACGCTATATAAATCAGCGCAGACAAACCGAAAGGAAGTAAAAGATATTTATAGTTTAACGATATAACAATATCATAAAAATCAGGTGTAAAATAACATATGCATAAAACTCCGATTAAACTAAACAACCACATATAAACCCAAGCGTCTTTTTTAAAAGCATATTCAGGATTTATATTTTTATTTACATAAAAAAATATAGGCACCGAAAATAAAAATCCGATTGCCGATAAAACTATAAACAACAACAAATTAACAATCATTATTTTCTCCGTTAATTTATTTTTTTCAAAATTGCTGCAAAAAATGCGTCCATTCCGCCAAGATTTTCTTCATAATAAGGTAAAGTTCTTAAAACACCGTTATCAATTATGTCTTTAGGCAATTTTTTTCCGGCAAACAGATTTATGTCATCAATTTTGGCTTTAACAAGTTCAATATTAGTATCTTCAAGAACAGATTGTATAATTTTTTCGCCCTCGCTTTTGCTGATTGAACATGTGCAATATAATATCAATCCGCCGATTTTAACAGCATTAACGGCATCTTTTAACATCTGAGTTTGTATTTTGATTTGTTTTTTTACATCTTCCGAAGTTTTCAAATGCACAACTTCGGGATGTTTTCTGAAAGTGCCGGTGGCCGAACATGGCGCATCTAACACTATGATATCAAACTCATTTTTGTTGTTTTGCAAAAATTCATTACCGTCACAAACCGTAGTTTTAAGATTCTCAGATAAACCCAATCTATCAATATTTTGCTTTAAACGTTCCATACGCATAAAATCAATATCAACAGCGGTAACCTTGGCTCCTTTGGTCAAAAGCTGTGCCGTTTTTCCGCCCGGAGCCGCACACAAATCAAGCACTTTTTTGCCCTTAACATCACCTAAAAGCAAGATTGGTAATGAAGATGCCAAATCTTGCACCCACCAAGCACCTTGAGTAAAACCTTTTAATAAATTTATTTTGGATTTCACATCAAACAATCTGATTGTGCCGTTGGCAAACAATGTACCGTTGAGCTCTTGCGCCCAAAACAGATGATTTTCTTTTATGCTTAAATCAAGCGGAGCTTCAATTGTCAGGGTTTTTGCAATTTTTTTAATTGCGGAAACACTATAATCGTTTTTCAAGATTTTATAAAAATCCGGCGGTAAAGAGGGGTTAATGTCACAACTTTGTTTATCTGCACAAATTTTGCGCAATACAGCATTGACCATCTTGGCGGCAAATTTGTCAGTTTTTTGTTTAGCAATGTTAACATATTCGTTAATCACCGCATAATCAGGTGTTTTAAGAAACAAAATTTCGGTAACCGAGGCTAACAAAACATATTTTACAAACATATTTTTTTGAGGTGTTTTTTTTGTAACAAACTGTTTGATAATTTTTTCAACCGCACACAAATTGCGCAAGGTTAACAAAACCAATTTATTGCAAAAAGCCAAGTTTTCAGGATTTATCCTGTCTTTTAAAGCAGAATAAAAAACTTTTTTATTCAAAACAGTTTCCAAAATTTCAACACATTGCAATCGTTGTGACATCAGCTTTCCTTTCTTTTTTAAGATTTTAAGCATATAGATTTTGTTTTGCAAGCAAAATTGTAAGTCTATGTAGTGCAAAACAGTGTAGATAGAGCTTGTATTTTTTGACTTTTGTGGTAATTTATAGCAAATAAATTTAAATTTGGAGATATAAAAATGAACGGCAATCCGCGTTATAACGGTAAACAGACTTTTGAACAGTGGCAAGAACAGTGGAAAACGGAAGACAGATATAACTTTAAAACCATTGAAAATAAATGGCAAAAAATTTGGGAAGATGAAAAAGCTTATAAGGTAATCGAAGATAAAACCAAAGAAAAGTTTTATGCTTTGGTTGAGTTTCCTTTTCCATCAGGTGCCGGATTGCATGTGGGACATCCTCGTTCATATGTTGCCCTTGATACCATTGCCCGTAAAAAACGCATGCAAGGATATAATGTATTATATCCGATGGGCTTTGATGCTTTTGGTTTACCGGCTGAAAACTATGCTATCAAAACCGGCGTTCATCCGGCTGTTTCCACCAAAGCCAACATTGAGAATTTTACTCGTCAGTTAAAATCTATCGGATTAAGCTTTGACTGGGACAGATGTATTGATACTTCATCACCCGAATATTACAAATGGACACAATGGATGTTCATTCAGCTTTATAAAAAAGGATTGGCCTATAAGGATAAGATGGCCATTAACTGGTGTCCGGCCTGCAAAGTGGGTTTGGCTAATGAAGAAGTAGTTAACGGTTGTTGTGAAAGATGCGGAGCCGAGGTTGTCAGAAAAGATAAAGAGCAATGGATAATTGCAATTACAAAATATGCCGACAGACTGATTGATGATTTGGAAGGTCTTGATTTTATTGACAGAGTAAAATCGCAACAAACCAACTGGATCGGTCGCTCCGAAGGTGCTGAACTTGATTTTGAATTTGGTGACGATAAGCTAAAAGTGTTTACCACTCGTCCGGATACGGCTTTTGGTGTTACATATATGGTATTGGCTCCGGAGCACGAGTTTGTGCAAAAATATATGGATAAATTTGAAAACCCCGAAGAAATTAAAAAATATGTCGAAGACACATCCAAAAAATCGGAACTTCAACGTACGGCTGATGATTCTAAAACCGGTGTTGAATTAAAAGGTATAAAAGCCAAAAATCCGTTTAACAACAAGATGATTCCGGTGTTTATTTCCGATTATGTTTTAACCGGATACGGAACAGGCGCAATTATGGCCGTGCCTGCCCACGACCAACGAGATTATGACTTTGCCAAAGCTTTTAATTTACCGATTATTGAGGTTTTACAAGGCGGAGATATATCTCAAAAAGCTTTTGAAGAAGACGGTTTACATATAAATTCGGGTTTCTTGGACGGATTAAATAAAGAAGACGGTATGAAAGCTGCGATTGAATATGCTCTTAAAAACGGGTTCGGACAAGCTAAAATCAATTTCAAATTGCGAGATTGGGTGTTTTCTCGTCAACGCTATTGGGGTGAGCCGATTCCGATGGTGTATTGCGAGCATTGCGGCTGGCAACCGTTAAAAGGTGAAGATTTACCGCTTACCTTACCTGATGTAACCGATTATTTACCCAACGATGAGGGCGAATCGCCGTTATCAAAGGCTTTAAGTTGGGTAAACACCACTTGCCCAAAATGTGGTAAGAAAGCTAAACGAGAAACCGATGTTATGCCCAACTGGGCCGGTTCTTCATGGTATTTCTTACGCTATTGCGACCCTCATAACGACAAAGAGTTTGCCTCAAAAGAAGCTTTGGACTACTGGATGAATGTCGATTGGTACAATGGCGGCATGGAACACACCACATTGCACTTATTATATTCTCGTTTCTGGCATAAGTTTTTGTACGATTGCGGATATGTGCCGACAAAAGAGCCTTACAACAAACGTACATCACATGGTATGATTTTGGCTGAAAACGGTGAAAAAATGTCAAAATCTCGCGGTAATGTTATCAATCCTGACGACATTGTTAACAATTACGGTGCCGACACATTTCGTTTGTATGAGATGTTTATAGGTCCGTTTGATCAGGTTGCCATGTGGTCTGAAGACAGTTTGATGGGTGTATATCGTTTTATCGGAAAAATTTTCAATCTGTTCAAAAAAGTTTATAATATCGAAGCCGATACAAAAGATGTAAGAGCTATGCATAAATGCATACTTGAGGTTACCGAACGCATTGACCAGATGAAATTTAACACCGCGGTTTCATCATTGATGACTTATGTCAATTATATGTCATCGTTAGATAAAATTCCGGTGGTTTTATATAAAACATTGTTAAAACTTTTAAGCCCGTTTGTTCCTCACATTGCCGAAGAAATGTGGGCAAGATTGGGCCATAACACATTGATTGTGCAAGAAACTTGGCCGGTTGGTGATAAAGCACTTGCTCAGGACGACACGGTTACCGTTGCCGTTCAGCTTTGCGGTAAAATGCGCGGTACAATTGAAGTACAAAAAGACAGCTCTGATGATGATGTAAAAGCCAAAGCCTTGGCATTGGAAAATGTTGCTCGTCAAATTCATGGCAAAGAAATTAAAAAAATTATAGTTGTTAAAAATAGGATTGTGAACATTGTTGCATAAATTTAAGAAAATAAGTGTTTTTTGCATGCTGTTATTAACGATAGCAGGGTGTGGCTTTGAACCGTTATATGTTGAACGCAAGTCCGATGAAAAATGGTATTATAAGGGGGAATTTGACACTTCGATTTCAGATGAAATTGCACAAATTAAAATAGAGCCGATTGCTGACAGATTGGGACAACTGATTCGTAACGATTTATTGGATAATCTGACTCCTAAAGGAATCCCTTCAAAACCAAAATATCGCTTAGAAGTGTTTAATATAAAAAAATCAGTTACTGAACAAGCGATGCGTGATGATATTACCGCAACCAGAGAAAAAGTTCGTTATACGGTACAATATCGTTTATTTAATGCAAATGATAATAAAGAAGTAGTTTCCGGAAATTCTATTGCTTATTTAGGTTACGACATTATGGCCAATCCGTATTCCACAACTTATGCGCAGAAAAAAATTGAAAAAGATGCGGCAAAAATTTTGGCCAATGACATTTCGCTTCGTATGGGAGCATATTTTCATTCAAGTTTAACCAAACGTGGAAACCCAAATGAATTTTAAAGACTCCGATGTTGTAAAATATGTTAAAAATCCTGATTTGAGGATTAAATGCGTAATTATTCATGGTCCTAACGAGGGAAAAATTGCCGAATATTGCACGCAATTTGCAAAAACAGTGTGCCTTGATTTGACTGATGCTTTCAGAGTTGTCAGTTTAAATATGGATACGCTAAGCAAAGATATAGGAATTTTGTTTGGCGAATATAATGCACAATCATTGTTGGGTGGAAGAAGGGTTGTTATTGTAAAAGATGTAAACGACACCTTAACCAAACATATAAAAGAACTTGTTGCAGATACAAAATCTGACGCATTGCTGATTTTAACTTCTTCAACATTAAACACAAAATCATCTTTGGTGAACTTGGGAAAAGACCGAGACGATTTTGCGCTTGTAAGTTGTTATGATGACAGAGAAAAAGACATAAGTTCATTTGTCAGAGAATATTTAATTAAAAGCCAAATTACCATTTCAGATTCGGCTTTTGGGTTGTTATGTGCTCGTCTTTCAAATGATAAAAAAGCAAATTCCGGTGAGATGGACAAGCTCATTACATATTTGGGTACAAAACGCAATATTGAAATTGATGATGTAAAAACCGCCATAAGCGACACATCAAGTTCATCGTTGGAAGATTTGTGTTATTATATCGGTTGCGGATATACCGAAAAGGCCATAGATGCATATAAAGAACTGTTCAATGAAGGCGTTGAGGTTGTTACCATTACCAGAAGCATAAGTAATCATTTTTTGAATTTGTTGGGTTATGTGGCAACTTATGAAAAAAACAAAAGAGCCGATGAAATTATCTCTGCGATAAGACCGCCGGTAATGTTTTTCAGAAAAGATGATTTACGGTTGCAAATCAGCATTTGGAACAAAAAATCGGTTTTAGATGTGCTTGATTTGTTGTATCAATGTGAAAAAGATTGTAAAACCACAAATTTTCCGGCGCAACAAATTTTGAGCTATACCATTATGCAAATATGTGCAGCATCAAAAAGGTTAAGAAAATAATCAATCTGCTTGCAACAATGAAAAAATTGGTAAATCTTGCGAAAGTTGTTTTCTGCCGTTTAAATTTTTAAGTTCTACTACAAAAGCAAGAGCTTCGATGTGACCTTGAAGTTTTTCAACTAATGAGCAGGCTGCTTTGATTGTACCTCCGGTGGCAAGTAAATCATCAATAATTAAAACTTTTTTGCCGGGCTCAATCGAATCGGTATGAATTTCCAAAATATCTTTTCCGTATTCTAAACCATATTCGATGCGTTCCGTTTTAGCGGGAAGTTTGTTCGGTTTTCTGATGATAACAAGTCCGCACTTAAGTTTGTAAGCAAGAGGAGCACCAAACAGATATCCTCTGGATTCAACGGCAACAACATAATCTAAATTATAGTTTTTAAATTTTTCATAAAACAAATCTATAACTTCGGCAAAAGCTTGTTTGTCTTTTATAAGGGTTGTTATATCGTAAAACTCAATTCCTTTTTTGGGAAAATCGGGAACAATACGAATTTTATCTTGAAATACGGTCATATTTTTATCTCCAAATAAGTGCTCATAAAACGATATAATAAATATATTAAAATTTTCACAAAATAAGTGTTGCATTTTAAAAAAAATATGTTTATAAGGGTTTTTAAGATTGATATGCGCTTGTGGCGGAACAGGTAGACGCTGCAGACTTAAAATCTGTTGGGAGCAATCCCGTGCCGGTTCGATTCCGGCCTAGCGCACCAATAAAAAAGCTCACCCTTGTGGTGGGCTTTTTTGTTGGTATGTCAGGTCGGGTGAGAAGCGGCACGGTGCCGGTTTGAACCGCAGTTCGCAGGCGGATATATACGCCGGTCGGGCAGGAGCCCCGAGCGAACAAGGTCGGCGAAGCAATATTATTGCGAAGCCATTCCGGCCTTGAAAAAATCTGTATTTTTTCAAATATAGCGCACCAATAAAATTTTCTATTCAAATACCGTATGAATAAAATAAAAATTCTTGATTTTTTCCATAAACTATATATTATGGAAGTGTCAGGATTGATGGCCTGATTTAGGTGTGAGAACCTAATATCCACTAGCGTCTATGCGAAAAGACGATATTTTCGCCTACCGGTTTTATGACTGAAAGGCGATAGAATAAGCTTTCAAAGTCAATATATCGCACAATAACTAGTGGTATTGTTCTCAACTTCCAGTCGCTTTTCATCAAAGCGACAACTTAGTTATTGCGAGGTACTTTATGAATAAAAAATTATATTTACTATAACTGTTGCAACAATACCATTTTTATCTTCTTGCTCAACAACTGATTATAGCTTAAATGAAGAACAAATGACAGTTGCAAAGGCTCAAACAGAAATTAAGATAGGTATGCCATCTTCTGCTGTTATTGAAGTTTTAGGATCTCCTAATATGGTTACAACAGATACAGAACATAGAGAAACTTGGGTTTATGACAAAGTTTCTACCAATGTTCAATCTTCATCCTCTAAAAGCGGCGTATGGTTACTCTTATTTGCAGCAGGAGGTCATGATTTTAAGGCATCTTCTAACCAGAGAACTTTGACTATAATCGTTAAATTCGATAAAAATGGTTTAGTTCGAGATTTTGCTTACAGAACTTCAACTTTTTAAGGAATAAGATATGAAAAATGTTTTTATCTTATTCTTAATGGTATCGTTTGTTGTGTCTGGATGTGTTTCTTATGACCACTATTATAAATTAGATGAACAATATCTAGCCAGGAGGCAATTAGAAACCAGAAGATATGATACAGATGATGAAGAAACATTATTGATTGCATCCGCTCAGGTTTTACAAGATTTAGGTTTTACTTTAGATGAAAGTGAAACAAAGTTGGGACTAATAACGGCAAATAAAGATAGAGAAGCTGGTTCTACTGCAGGAAAAGTAGGGATAATTTTATTAGCAGTATTAGCAGGTACTCAACCTGTTTATGATGTTTCACAAAAAATTTATGTAACACTCGTTTCTACAAAAAATCATGATAATAAGAGCCACAACATAAGAGTAGAATTTGCTCGCGTTATTTGGAATAATATGAATCAAGCAAGAATAGAAAAAATACAAGACGAAGAGATTTACAAAGACTTTTTTGATAAATTAAGCCAATCGGTATTTTTAACTGCAAATAATATATAGGAGTAAAAATGAAAAAAATTTTATCATCTTTAATAATCATTATTGCTTTAACTGGCTGTGCATCGACTCATAATGATGTTTTAGGAACATCTCAGTCTCAAGTACAAATGCGAAATTATCAGTCAAGGTCGTTTGATACAAATGATAAATCATTAGTACTAAGGGCTGTAATTTCAACAATGCAAGATTTAGGATTTATTATTGAAAGAGCTGATGAAAAGTTAGGCACAATAAGCGGAACATCATTTAGTCATATTCATGCTTCTAAATTAACTGTTTCAATAAGAGCTATTAACGATAAACAAATAGTTGTAAGAGCTAATGGTCAAGTTGGATTAAAAGCTTTGGATAATCCTATACCATATCAGAATTTCTTTAATGCTTTGGGACAATCTTTATTTCTAGAAGCACATGAAGTTGAATAATTTTTCTAAATTTATCTTAAGCTCACCCTTGTGGTGGGCTTTTTTGTTTTTAAGCATTGACTTATATTATAAAAAATGGTACAATTTAGACAATTAAAAATTATGATGTTATGAAAAATATAATAATTATTATTTCAATATTTTTATCCTCCGTTTCCTTGTGTGCTCAATCATATGAAGATAAACAAAAAAACGATATCAAATATGATTTTTCGGTAAATTTAGGATACGACATAACTAATAACGGTGCTATTTTGGGTGCAAAAATCGGATTTGAATTTTTCTTTTTAAGAGCCGACATAGATATTTGTGGCGCTTATCTTGATCATCCGCTAAATTTTGAAAAAATTACGACTTTTTCACCATCTGCGGGATTTTTTTATGGAAAAAATTATAAGGTTTATGCTCTGATAGGCTTTCAAAATTATGCCATTATTCAGCCCCGTATTGTAAATGAAATTCAGACAAATTATTTTCGTTTAGATCATATTTATGGAGTAACCAAAATAGGTTATCAACATACTTTTGATGAAAGATTTTTTCTGAGTTTAGAGGCTCATTATTTATTTTGTAAGCAAAAAGAAACCTACACCTATTTTACAAACACAAATGTTCGTATCGGTGTCGGTTACAGATTCTAAAAAAGAGTGTTTTTTATTTAACACTCTTTTTTATATGTTAACACGTTGAAAAATTTTTTATGCGGCATAAATAATTCTCACTTAAAATATTATGCTGTCATGAAAAAAATTATGTTGTTAATGTTAGCACTTGTATTTTTTCAAGTTGCTAAAGCTGATGGTTATAAAGATAAAACCGCAGAAGATTTGAAAATAGATTTATCAATCTTTATGGGCTACAATTTTACAGGTTCAAAACCTGTTGCTTCAATCAATTTGGGGCTTGAGGCTTTTTGTATCAGAGCTGATATCATTATCGGACTTACTTCGATTAATCATCCGCTTTACAAAGAAGCTTTTACAACCTTTAATCCTTCTATCGGAATATTTTATGGTGATAAACACAAAATATATCTTATGGGCGGATTTCAAAACTATGCTTACATAGCCACAACTGATGTTACAAATTGTAAAACAGATGTGTTTTGTACAGATGGATTATTTGGAAAAATAAAAACCGGTTATCAGTTACTTATATTTAAAAAAATATTTATAACTGCTGAATTTTCACATTTATTTACACCAAAAAACAATGATGTAATTTATTTTCCGAGTACATCTATAAGTGTAGGATTAGGTTACAGATTTTAGAAAATGCTTTAAGAAAAATCTTAAAGCATTTTTTGTTTTAACGACCGAAAACCGCATTTTTTAAGCATTTGAGTGTTTTCTGTATTACAGGTCTGGCCTTTAAGGCTCCTGCGGACAATTTTTCTTCAACTTCATCAAAATGCGCCATATAATAGTTATACATCTCTCTAGCATTTTGGGTTTCTTTTAACACAGCATCAACGAGCATATTCTTAATATGTCCGTAGCCTAACTTACCGCCTCGCAATCCTTCAGCCATTTCGGCAACCTGACCTTCCGATGCTACAGATTTATAAATTTGATAAACTAAAATTTCATCGGGATTTTTCGGTTCTTCCATCGGGCGAGAATCGGTCTTGATTGAAAAAATTGCTTTTTTAATCACCGAATCTTCTGCAAAAATCGGAATTACATTGTTATATGATTTACTCATCTTTCTGCCGTCAACACCGGCAACCGCAGCCACATTTTCTTCTATATGATATGTGGGCAACTTTAATAAATCAGTATTATAATGAGCATTGATGGCACCTGCAATATCACGAGCAATTTCGACATGTTGAACTTGGTCTTTACCCACAGGAACAATATCTGTTTCATAAGCCAAAATATCGGCAGCCATTAAAGTCGGGTAAGTATAAAGCCCCATATTTATACCATCATCATCAGGCTTTCCGTTTAAGCGGTTTTTATCAACACAGGCCTTATAAGCATGCGCTTTATTCATAAACCCTTTAGGGGTATATGCATATAAAATGGTTGTAAACTCGTGAATTTCAGGAATATCCGATTGTCTATAAAAAACAGACTTATCGGTATCAAGTCCGAATGCAAGATAAACCGAGGCCACTTCTTTTAGCTTTTGATTTAACATAGCAGCATCTTTTTGAGCATTTATGGCGTGATAATCTGCAATAAACATAAAGTGTTTTCCGCCATTTTGAACAGCATTTTTCCCCATATCCAAAGCCGGTTTAATAGCTCCCAAGTAGTTGCCGATATGCGGAGTGCCGGTCGGTTTTACTCCGGTTAAAATGGTTTTATTCTTAAACATTTTTCTTTTATCCTCGTTTTCTTGCGTTTTTTTATTTTTTGTATTGTATTTAATATTAAAAAAAGATAATCTGCTTTTTGGTTTAAATCAATATATTTTTAAATAGGACGCTAAAAAAGATGTTGGATATAAAATTTATTATCGAAAATTTAGATACCGTCAGAGACGGTTTAGAAAAAAAAGGATATACAAAAGATGTTTTGGATTTAGATGCTTTGACTGCATTATATAAAGAAGTAAACAAACTAAAAACATCATCTCAATCTATCGCCGAAGAAAAAAATAAGTTAAGCAATGCCATAAAATCTGCCTCATCAGAGGAGCGTCCGTCAATCATTGCAAAAAGTAAGGCTTTGGGCGAAGAATTTAAGCTTTTACAAGATGAGTTAAATACCAAACAAGACGAATTTAACTTAATGATGTTAAAGATGCCGAATATGCCTTCTCCTGAAAGCCCGATTGGTCCTGATGACAGTGCAAATGTGGTAAGAAGAAAAGTCGGCAACATCAGAGAATTTTCTTTTACCCCTCGTGACCATATTGAATTGATGGAAATTAATGATTGGTCAGAAATGGAAAGAATCGCCAAAGTTTCGGGCTCCAGAACATATGCCATTAAAAACGATTTGGCTCAATTGGAACTTGCTATGCATATGATGGTGTTAGATAAGCTTCGTGAACATGGCTTTACGGTTATCACCGTTCCATCAATTTCTAAAGAAAAACCTCTTTACGGACAAGGATATTTACCTTTTTCAAGAGATGAGGTATATCATTTGCCCAATGATGATGTTTATCTTTCGGGAACGGCTGAGCTTATATTAAACTCTTTAAGGGCTGATGAAATTTTAACCGAAAATGAGTTGCCGATTTTATATGCCGGATTTTCTCCTTGTTTCAGACGTGAAGCAGGTGCTGCAGGTAAAGATACCAGAGGCTTGGTTCGTGTTCACCAATTTATGAAGACCGAACAATTTGTAATCTGTAAAAATGATATTAACGAGAGTGAAAAGTGGCATCAAAAACTTTTACAAATTTCGGAAGAAGTATTGCAAGATTTAGAACTTCCGTATCAAGTATTGGAGGTTTGTACCGGTGATATGGGTGCACCTAAATATCGTCAGTATGACTTGGAAGCTTGGGTGCCGAGCCAAAATTGTTATCGTGAAACTCACTCTTGCTCAAATATTACCGAATGGCAAGCAAGACGCACAAATTTAAGATATCGTGAAAACGAAAGCGGTAAAGTTAAGTTTGTTCACACCCTTAACAATACCGGTATTGCAACTCCTCGTGCTTTGGTTCCGTTTATGGAAAATCACCAAAACGAAGACGGAACAGTCAATATTCCGGTAAAACTTCAGCCATATATGGGCGGTAAAAAAATTATCGGTAAAAATTGCTAATCATTCATACAATTTTGCATTTCTAAGCAAGGGAGTTTTTAGCTCTCTTGCTTTTTTTCTTTGATATTCAACAGATTTTTCAACAATCCAATTATAAATATTTTGCATACCTTGATGACCTTTAACCGCCAAATTTTCAGGATGAAATTGTACACATAAAATATTTTTATCAAAATTACCCCAAGCTTCCGGAATATTGTCATTTTTGCTTAAAGCATAAATTTTGATATCAGAGTCAGCAAAATATTGTTGAATAACATCATCTACGATACATTCCGAATGTCTGGAATTTACACTTACGGTATGTTTGTTTTCTAAAAGTTGAAAAAGTGGAGAATCTTCAAAAACAGTAATTTGATGAGCATTATCCGATGCACTTTTATGCCCTTTTGCAAAAAATATATTTTTATTTATATCAGAAAACATTTTTCTTTTTGACGCCGCTGCTATCATTTGAGCACCGGCACAAACTCCGAGCATTGGCAGATTGTGTTGTTTTGCATATGAGATAGCTTTAAGATATGCAAATGATCTTTTATCGGCACCGGCAGACGATTTTGTTGTATCCGCATAAAACTCCGTTGGTGAATTAAACGACCCACCGGGAAGAATAAGCCCGTTGCAACCGGTTAGTTGAGTATAAACATTATCATAATCAAGAAAAATTAAATCAGCACCTGCATTAAGACATGTTTTAACATAATCTTTATCAATGGTATAATATTTTGTACCGTCTTTATCTGTATCTTGCCCCAATAAAAAACCAATTTTTGTTTTTAACTTTACTTCCGGTACCAGTGATGTTATGTCTTCTTGTTTTAATTTTATTAAATGCGAGCCATGACTTAGCTCTGACATTTTAATACCATAATTATCAAATTGCGGCAAATATTCAAGATAAAGCATAATTCCCCCTTTTTAGATAAGGCTAGCATAAATTATGTATCATGTCAATAAATATTGAAATTTTAAAATTTATGAATATTGTAAAAAAAAAGAAAAAGGTTATGAATATGCAGTACGACTTAAACATAAAAGACTTAAAAATAGTGGTTTTTGATTGGGATAATACTTTGGCCGAATCAAGAACAGCCCTTGTATATGCGGTTAATCAGGTTTTACAAGAATATGGACTTCAAGATTGGGAAATTGAAAAACAAAAACGCAATAATGCTTTATCTTTTAAGGACAACTTTGTAAACATTTTCGGCAAAAATGCTCAAAAAGCATACGAAAAATACAGAAATATATATTTACAAAATGTCAGCAAACTTATAACCGCCTTTCCTAAAACGCACAGTGTTTTGCAGTTTTTTAAGGATCACAATATCAGCTTGATGATAATGAGTAATAAAGAACGCATTTTATTAGAATACGAGTTACCGCTCTTATTCAATCCTAAGCTTTTTGATAATGTGGTGTGCGGACACGAAGCCATCAAAGATAAACCCTTTGCCGAGCACTTGTTTTGGACATTAAAGGATGTTATTTTACCCAATGATATAAGCCCCGAAAGTGTTTGGGTCGTAGGAGACAGTCCGCAAGACAGCCGATGCGCACAAAATGCCGGTGCACAAGCCATCAGAATCGGCTCATCAATTTGGCAAGATGAAGACGAAAATATTGATGATGTCTGGTTTTTTGATTCATTTGTGGATTTTTATGATAGTTTGCTTTTATCTAACCCAAAATAAGTTAGAATGAAGCAAACTTAATATCAGGACATATTGATGGCACTTAATAACGATAAAGAACTACATAAAAAAAGAATAAAACAAATTTTGCTGTTTGGCTTTTTGTTTTGTTTGTGTTTTTTTAATGTTGTTTCGTTTTGCCGATACATTTCATCAAATCCGCAAGAATTGGTTAATTATCAAAAACCGATTGATGATTTAAGATATTTTCGCAATCCGCTTACAGGTATCAGTTTTTCTGATAAAACAGGCAACTCAAAAATTATGGTTTTGCCTAATGATCTCACAGATAATCCTTATATTAAAAAAAACAAAATCCGTTTTGATGAAAATAATATTGTAGTTATAAACAATGAGATAACTCAAGAAAAACACATACAGTTTTTACTTAATTTTACCAAAAATATCACTAAAGAAAATTTTTTAAGCCCAAAACTCATAAACGAACAAAATGTTCTGATTTGGTTTGACAACATTTTATCGCCGCTTGATGATTTTTCTAAAATCAAAGAATTAGCTAAAAAACTAAACCTAAAACCTAAATTTTTTGATTTGTTAAATTATAAGCAAATTAAAAAAATTTCTCAAAAAAACGAACATACAGCAAACTTATCGGTTGAACAACAGTTCGAAAATTTGACCGATTTTGTGCAAGTGTATGATAACAAGCTGAAAGATTTTATTTTAAACTACAAAAACAATCCGGTTGATGAGCAACATTTTAATGACAAAGCCGCAACAATGGTTTTGGCCTGTGATGATAAGCAAAATTGCAAACATTTTGCCGATTTTGAGTTTGATAAATCGTTGGTTCAATCTTTGAAAAACAATTTAACTAAAGCCGATAACAATTTACCAAACTCACAAAAAATAATTTTTTTACTTACAAAAGTTGAGGCGCATTCTTTTGAAACACAAGAAAAATTTTTGCAAAATCTGAACAAAAATTTTGGTGTTATAATACAAAAAGGGCTTAGAACAAGCTTCTTAATGCCCGATGATTGGCAACAATATAAAACCAAAGAAGAATTTGTAAAGGCCTTAAAACTAAAAGCCGGTTTGAGTCCGGATTATTGGAGTGAAGATATTAATATATTTTATTTTAAAGCTGTGGAGGTAAAATGAAAATAAGCGGTTATGAATTAAACTTTTCCGAACAAGAACTTGACGACATCTTGGCAAACAAAATGCGAAACATAGAACTCATCGGAGCTGACTTTTCCGGCTATCAACAGTTACCCGATGGCGACAAAGAAACCTTAAAGCATCTTTTAAATGCGGCTATAATTATAAATGATGTTGCTTTGGAACAGGACAATCCTCTAAACCGAAAACTAAAAGACGGTTTAATCAGAACTGCCATGGAAAGCTCTTATGCCAAAAAAGCTTTGGAGCTTTTTAACAGCTTAAACGGAGTTGCTGGATTTAACGGAATTGATAAAGAACCGATACAAATTTTTAAAGATGTCGAATTGTTGCAAGGAAAAAATTTTTATCCCAAAGATTTAAGTGTTAAAGAATTTCATGATATCTTACAACAAATGCTTACAAACGGCAAAATCGATGAAGTTAAAAACATTTTATCCGCTCGAACAATGGTCAGAAGAAACGAAGATGAACTTATCGGAATTGACTATACCGTATATTTTGCCAAAGAATTTTTTAAAATTGCCACCGAGCTCGAAAAAGCTTCTCAAACTTGTAGCAATGATATTTTTAAGTCATATTTAATGTGGCAAGTTCAGGCACTTTTGCACACTGATGAAAAACTTGATATGATGGCGGACAAATTTTGGGCCGAAATGCAAGATACCAATTTGGAATTTACCATTTCAAGAGAAAATTATGAAGATGAAATGACCGGAACAATTTTTGATAATCTTAAATTGTTAAGTGCTTTGCAACAACACAATATTGAAGTTGTTTCAAAAGACACCTTGGGTTGTAGGGTCGGTATTGTTAATAAAACCGGTACTGAATTTATTTTAGAATCGCAAAAAACTCTGCCTTATTTAGCAACTTGGATGCCCTTTAACGATAAATACGAACAAAGCATCAATAAAAACGATGTCAAACAAACTATGGTTGATGCAGACCTTATGACTTTAACAGGCGATTATGCCATGTGCCGAGGCGGAATTACAACGGCACAAAATTTACCTAATAATGATAAACTATCGATAAAAACAGGCGGCGGAAGGCGAAACGTATATCATCGTCAAGTGCGTATGAGTTCGGATAAAAGACGAGAAAAAGAACTGCTTAATGCCTTGGTTGAACCTAAATTGCACCAATATTTTGACACAAATGCCATTCATACTTGGGTAATAGGCCACGAAAACGGCCATTCTTTAGGACCTTTAAGCGAATATCAAAACGCTATGGGCATTTATAAACACATAATTGAAGAACACAAAGCCGATATAATTTCGGTTGCATCAATGCAAGTGTTATGTGAAAAATTTAATTTGTTTGAAAAAGACTATTTAAAAACAATTTATACATCTTGGTGCATTAGCTTGTTTTTAAAAGCTAAACCTGTTTTTTCGGCTCCGCACCGAATGGCAGAATTAATCCAATTTAACTATATGCTGGAAAATAAGGGTATGTACTTTGATGAAAACAAAAAGCTCAACATAAACTTTGATAAAATTTCATCTGTAATGTACGATTTGCTGAAAGAAACCATTAATTTACAACTTTCAAAATCGGTTGAAAAAGCCAAAAGTTTTGTAGACAGATGGGCATATTGGTCAGAAAATTCTGCCTATATTGCTGATGTGCAACAAAAATTGGGCAACAAACCATATATAAAAATTGTAACCAAATTTTAATGGTTAACGCATATTATACTGACATAAAAATTAAAAACAGGAGAAAAATATGTTTGGTAAATTGGTTTATGGGCAATTTTCACTCAAAGAAACTTTTTGGAAATATGGCATAATGGGGATTTTTTTTGTTTCTTTGGCTACAAAAATTTTTGGTGCTTTTTTAAACCAAAAAATTAACGGAATGTCCGTAAAATATTATTATACGCACTATTTTTCCCCACTTAATATAGACAATATGATTTTGTTTTTAACCATTGCTTATTTTGTTTTCTTGTTTGCACTTACCATATATTCAATTATGGTTTGGTTTGGAGTTTGGCGCAGTTCAAAAGAATATGATAAGAGCATTTGGCTAAGACACATTGCCAGATTGTTTATTTTGTTTGTAATTTACGGCGGATTTAAATTTGCCCTAATTTAAGGAGTTTGTGATGAAAAAATTTATATTGTTTTCCTTATTATTGATGCTTTGTGCTTGTAAAGGTATTGTTGCCGGTGATTTATCTGAAAAAAGAAGCCGTCTTTATGAGGTTGGAAACGAAGATGATTATTGCAAAAACAACCCTAAAAGATGTATAAACGGTGTACCGTGGTAAAATTGTAAAAAGATTTTATTAATAGCTCCACATAAAATAGAAACGGCAGTTACTATGTTCTTGAGTGCAACTGTTACAAATATTGTCCATATCCGTTATCGTAATATTTTTAATGCATCTTTTAGTATCGCTACAATATTTATCACCATAGTATCTATTTCTGTCATTTGTATTAAAACTTCCGTTTTCAGCATCTTGTTGGTCTGAAACAACGTAATTTAAATTTGAAGAGTGTTCTTTGGCAATGTTTACTAAATTAATACATATTCCTCTGCCTAAACTATCACTTGAAAAAGAATATCCCATACCTGACATTTTTGAGCTTGTATTATAATATAACCAAATACCGTTATCAAATATATCATATAAATAATCTGAATTATATTCTCTTAATTTTAACCCATCCGGAGTAAATCCGGCTTTATAAAATGTTTCTGTATAATAGGTCGTACCAGTCTCATCAGTGCTATTACCGGAAATTTTACCGATATATAAAACAACATTATTAATAAGTTCATTCATTGTCAGCAAATGTTTATTAAGCTTATGTTTTTGCATCGCTTTTGAGTAACCTGTGATACCACCGACGGAAAGTACTCCGATAATGGCAAGAACACCTAACATCTCCACTATACTTCTTCCAAGTTCACAAACTTTTCTCATCAAACTAACTCCTATAATATATTTTGAGCTCATCATAAACCGTTTTTTTTTTTTGCAATTTATACGAGTCTTCTTTGTGGATATTTAGTCATATTTGAGGTGTTAAGGTGCAGATATTTTGCTATTTATAAACAAAAAACCTATCATTAATATCCAAATATGATTTTGTATCAGCCGGTTTTAATATGTTGCCGAACGGCATTTGCGCTATCAGTTGCCAGTTTGGATTAATTGCAAATGTTTTTTTGACTTCATCATCTATCAAAGGATTATAATGTTGCAAGCTAGCACCAATTTCATTTTGGGCAAAAAGTGTCCATACCATATATTGCAACATGGCAGAGGTTTGATTGGCCCACATGATAAAATTGTCAGCATATTCAGGAAATTTATTTTTCATATTTTCAATTGTGTTTAAATCTTCAAAAAACAAAACTGTTCCGTAAGCATCAGCAAATGATAACATGCGTTTTTGCGTATGCTCAAATTTATCCTCATCGACCATTGTTTTTAGTGTGTTTAAGGTGATATCATTCCACAGTTTTGTATGGTTTTGATTTAAGAGCAAAACAATGCGTGATGATTGAGAGTTAAAAGCACTCGGAACATCTTTTAGGGCTTGTTTAAGTAACTCTTCAAGTTCGGTTTGCTTGAGCAAAATTTTGTTTCCCAAATTGTAAATGCTTCGTCTTTTTGCAAACACATCTTCTAAACAATTCATAAAAACCTCCTTTTTGATGTTATCAAAATAGGAGGTGTAATTAAACTTTTCAAGAAAAATATTATTTATTTTTACTTTCTTTTTCTTCTTTATCATCATGGAAGAAAACTTTTAAAAATGTTTTTTCTTTCCATATATTTTTTATTCTTTGCAGCAAATCAACTTTTTCTTCGCAAACTTGCGTTTGTTCATTCCATACACCACCGCTATTTTTACAGCTTATTTGCTCATAATTGGTATAATAGTACCAACCATATAAAATAAGTAAGACAATAATAATTGATAAAACCATAGTTATAATTGCTTTAGCAAAAAGCCATAGAAGCCATAAAACAACAACTATTGCAAGTATAATTTTGTTCTCTAAAGGTGAAATTTGCAACACAAAAGAAAGCAAACCATAATATATTGTTAAACAACAAAATATAACATTAACAATATTTCTTAAACAGAAAATAAAAAACTTTTTAAAACGGTTATTTTCTTTATTATCCGACATATTTACCTCATTTGTCTAATTTTATTTTTTAAGGTGATAATAAATATGGATAAACTTGAAACCAACGATATGGCATTAAAAAGCATCATCTGTAATGAGTTTAAATACCAACCGTAAATTATCCAACAGATAATACCGATATTGTAAATAAAATATGACAACAAAGATATATCATCTGTTTTTTGGGTGCGAATGGTCTTGATGCTTTGCGGTAAAAAACACACAGCTACCGAAAGTCCGGCAATATATCCGATTATTTCAAAAATGTTCATTTTTTTCTCCTTGATATAAATATAGATGCAAAAGGTTAAAAAATAATTTTTAAAAAACTGGACAAATTATTTTATTTGTGATAATATTGTATAAAATTTAGGGGAACAGATAATGAATATTTCTGAGAAAATTGCTGAGATTAGAGCAAAAAAAGAACAAACCGAAATCAGAAAACAAAAACACGAAAAATTTGTTGACAGGTTTGTACATTCGGCAGGTATGAAAGCAGCCATGCTTTCTACCGGTTTGGCTATGGTTGCAAGTCCGTTAAATGCTAAAGAAGTGCAATCTTTGTCACAAGATAGAGTTTCCGATACAACCGAGCAAACGGTTTCTAACGAAAAACTCTCTTGTAAGGTATATTTGCGGGTTAATGAAATTGGTGATGATATTACAGATTATCAGCAATTGTTTGATTATATGAGTAAATACAACAAAGCCGGATACTGGCCTAATTATGATCACATTGTGTGTGAAACTTTTCATGTAAGTGATGCAAAAGCTTATAAAATAGGTAATAAGAAAAAAAATCCGGATTTAACTTTCGGTGATGCTTTGGTCGGTTTTAAAACTGCATTACAAAAGGCAAAATATACCGGAAATATGCCTAAAACACTTGATGATGTTGAAAATATATTAAATTCCGGATTATCGGGATTAAAAGAAAAACAACAGGAAAAAATTCGTGAAAGTGTTAAATATTGGGGTTTGGACGGAGCTTTAAAAGTTAAAAACGAAGTTGAAAAAGAAAATAAGAGCAACACGACCGAAAAGGTTTTAACTCACGAATATAAGCATGCTTTAAATGCCAATATCAAAGCTAAAGCTTTATTACCAAGCTCATTGCTTTCACCATCGGGGTTGTTTTTGTTGCATGCCGCTGATGAATTAGAGGCTCATCTTAACGGCAAAACCGGTGTTCAAGCAGCAGCAGATGCTGTTCTTCAAATCAGAAATACGCAATCGACCAGATATGGAGAAAGTTGGTTTACTAACGTTGAAAATTATATGGGGACCATAAAATCATACTGCAAGCAAAATTTGGACACTACGGAAGATGGAAGAATTGTTGATAATTTTAGTGCACAAAATTATCAGAAACTATTAAAAGAAATGATACCTGATGATGCTACTCGTAAAACGGTTGAAATTGGGCTTGAAGAACTCAAAAAAGACGAATTGATTTTGGATAATACTCTGTATGGCGGAACATATTATGGTAATTTGCATGAGCAATACAATCTGTTTGTTAATAGTCTTGATGTTGAAGATGTTAAATCGACTAAACAATATGCGGCTTTTAGTGATGAAGAAGCTTTAAGTATGGCGCAAAGACGTAACAAAAAAGTACAAGATGAATATGGAGCCAAGCATTATAGCAATTTGGTTGATGTGTCAAATAATTTTGTTATTGAAAACGGTAATGTTAAATATGCCGATGGTGTTAAGAATGTTAAAGATATGATAAAACATTCAAAAAATACCGGAAAAACTTTTTCAGCAGAACAATTTTTGGCAATAGCAAATCAAGGGAGATAATTTAAAATTATGAAAATTTTAAATTAACTGATATTGAGAAATTATAAAAAGGAGCAAAAAATTTGCTCCTTTTTAAAATCTGAAACCTAAACCTACTCGCAATGAAAGCATATCGGCCGATTGTAGAATATCGTTTTTATAAGGTATAATGTAACCAAGCTCTAAATTTAAAAATACCGTTTGACTTAAATAAACATTACTTCCTGTTTTGACTTTAGCATGCCAATAGTCGGTAATAAAATTATTATTATTAATTCCAACCCAAGAAACAGCGCCTATTTGAGCATAAAACTTATTTTTTTTACCGATTACAGGTCCCATAGATAACGATACATAGTAAAAATGATTATTTTCATTTTTATACGGAATATAACTCCAACCAATCTCCATATTTCCCATTATGTAACCTATATTACAACATAAATTTACACCGGCAAGAGGAGTTTTTTTTAAAAAATTATATTCGGTATATATAATGAAAGAACCTTTTACTTCATTCCATGACGGTTTTTTATAATCAGAATATTGTTCATCATCATATGAATATTGCGCCATTGATATTATCGGTGCAAAAATTAAAGCAGCGATAAATAGAAGCATCTTTTTCATAATTTATAAGTAATTGATTATTACCTCAAAGTATATGACTTTTTTTATTAAAAATAAAGTAAAAAAAATAAAAAAACTCGCCTTTTAACGGCGAGTAAAAATTTTTACCAATAAACTTCATAATTGATAAGTTCAAGCGGCAGTTTTCCGGAATATAACACACATTTGAGGATATGTCGGTCAAGAGGATAACTGTATACTTCTTCAGGGCTTTGAGCATATAATTCAAAAGCGCATACATCGTGTCGCAGTTCTTTTGGTATCTGACATAAAACCTCATAAATTGTCGGGGTTAAAAGTTTTTGATGACAACAACGGTGATAAGTTGTTATCTCGGCTATTTCGTGCAAATCAGTTGCGGGTAAATAGATGTTTGTAGGAGCAGTGTGAACAAAACTCTCGTGATAAACTCTACAACCCTCAATCCAAAACTTATTACCTTTTGGCTTTCCAACCTCAATTTTAAGAGTATCTGTCATCACCGGATAAATTCTTCTTGCAAAGAACATAGCCTTATCTTTTGCCAGACAATCTTCTGTTGTCAAAATATGCCTAAATTGAGATATAATTTTTGCGATTTCTTCATCAGAATAGCCTATAAACTTGAGACTTCTTTTTTTGTTTTCTAAATAATTTTCCATACACATAATAGTTTAAAATTAATAATTTTCGATTGTTATCACTTATATAATCTTTTATTTATTTTTGCAATAAAAAATGCCCTTTAAGGGCATTTTTATTATTTTTCTTTTATATCGAGTTTAATATGCAATTCTTCCAGTTGTTTTTCTGTTACCATATTGGGTGCTTGCATCATTAAGTCTTGAGCTTTTCCGTTTAACGGGAAGATGATAACATCTCTAATAATCGGTTCATCAAGCAAGAGCATAATTGTTCTGTCAATTCCTGGGGCTGCACCTGCGTGCGGTGGTGCTCCATATTTGAATGCGTTTATCATACCGCCGAATTTATTATCAACTACCGAATTGTCGTAGCCGGCAATTTCAAATGCTTTATACATAATTTCAGGCTTGTGGTTTCTGACAGCTCCGGAGGCAAGTTCAACACCATTACAAACCATATCATATTGATATGCTAAAATATCTAATGGGTCTTTGGTTAACAAGGCATCCATACCGCCTTGTGGCATAGAGAATGGGTTATGAGAAAATTCTACCGCGCCGGTTTCTTCGTTTTCTTCATACATCGGAAAATCTACAATCCAACAAAGTTTGAAAGAGTTGTAATCAAACAAACCTAATTCTTCGCCAAGTTTGTTGCGAACTTTTCCGGCAAATTTATTGATAACTTTTTTATCTCCGCCCATAAACAAAACGGCATCACCTTCATTTACGCCAAACGTATTTTTAAGCTCGTTAAGTTTTTCTTCGGAGAAAAATTTTGCAATACCTTTAGTTCCGTTTGCAGAAAATGCAACATAAGCCATACCGCCCATATTTTCTTCTTTGGCATAAGCGTCAAATTTATCAAAAAATGAACGAGGCTTGTCGCCGGCAGAAGGAGCTACGATTGCTCTTAATTGTTCGCCGTTTTGTGCTTTTGTATCATAAACGCCAAAACCGGAGTTGCTAAAAAATGCTGTTGCATCTTGAATAACAAGTGGGTTTCTTAAGTCAGGTTTATCAGAACCGTATTTTAACATAGCTTCTCTAAACGGAATATGAACAAACGGAGCTTGGTCAACGGTTTTACCGTTGGCAAATTCATTAAAAATGCTGCCCATAGTGTGTTCAATTACATTAAATACATCTTCTTGAGTGGCAAAGCTCATTTCCATATCAAGTTGATAAAACTCTCCCGGACTACGGTCTGCTCTCGGATCTTCATCTCTGAAACAAGGCGCAATCTGAAAATATCTGTCAAAGCCCGACACCATCAAAAGTTGCTTAAATTGTTGCGGAGCTTGCGGTAAAGCATAAAATTTACCGGGGTTGATGCGTGAGGGCACTAAAAAATCACGCGCACCTTCAGGTGATGATGCGGTTAAAATTGGGGTTTGATATTCGGTAAATCCTTGTTCTTGCATCAACTGACGCATACGAGCAATTACCTTAGAACGTAACATAATATTGCTATGAATTTTTTCGCGTCTTAAATCTAAAAATCGATATTTTAAACGCAATTCTTCAGGTTCATCGGCAACACCTGCCACCTGAATCGGCAAAACATCGGCCTCAGAATGAATTTTCATTGTTGCGACTTTTATTTCAATGTCACCTGTGGGCATATTTTTATTTACGCTTTCACGAGCTATAACTTCGCCTTCAAACTCAACCACACTTTCAACACGAGTGTTTTCAACCAAATCAAACAAATCAGACGATGAATCAAACACGCATTGAGTAATACCATAATGATCTCGCAAATCAACAAAGCATAAATTACCCAAATTACGTTTACGATGAATCCAACCGGCAAGTTTAACTGTCTTACCGATATCTGCGCTGCGAAGTTCTCCGCAGGTATGAGTCCGATATTTGTTCATTTTCACCTCTAAAACATTAAATTTATTACCTCTGTATTTGATAGAACATTCTTTACTTAAAAGCAACACTAAAATTAAAAAAAAATTAAGTAATATAGGCTATGGTGCTTTATAAATAAATTTGGGGTAAAATCAAAATGAAAATTGTTGAAACAACACAAGAATTAAACATTTTATGCGACGAACTTAACAAACAAAAATTTATCACTATTGATACTGAATTTGTGCGTGAAAAAACGTATTTTCCCTTTATATGTCTCATTCAGGTTGCTTGGATTGATGATGCCGCCATAATTGACCCTTTGGCACAAGATATTGACTTATCCTCGTTTTTTGAGGTGCTAAAAAACAAAAACGTGCTAAAAATTTTCCATTCGGGACGCCAAGATATCGAAATTTTTTATCATTTATCGGGCATTGTCCCAACCCCTGTTTTTGATACCCAAATTGCCGCCATGGCAGCAGGTTTTGGAGTTTCGGTCGGTTATGATACCTTAGTTCATGTTATCACCGGTGTCGAACTTGATAAATCGAGCCGTTTGACCGATTGGAGCAAAAGACCGTTACAAAAGCATCAGCTGGAATATGCCTTGCGTGATGTCACTTTTTTAATTCCGTGTTACGAATTTTTAAACAATTATCTTAACGAACACAATCGGCAAGATTGGATAAAAGAAGAAGTAGAATATCTTTTAAATGAAGAAATATACAGACCAAACCCTGAAAATATGTGGCTTAAAATCAGACATTCTGCACATAGTACAAGGTTTTTGATGGTATTAAAAGATTTGGCCGCATGGCGTGAAATAAGAGCTATAAAATATAACATTCCCCGAAAAAGTATTATCAAAGATGAGCTCTTGGTTAACATTGCCTCAAGCACACCGAAAACCCCAGAAGAATTGGCAAATGTCAGATATATCAAGTCGGATATTGTAGGCGGTAAACTCGGAAAAGAAATTTTGGAAGTTATAAACGAATCCTTAAAAAAGCCGGTTGATAAAGACTTAAAAAAAGCCGAAAAAGAAAGACATATAAATATCCCGAACGGAGCACAAGCTTTGCTAGAGGTATTAAGACTTATATTAAAAATTGTCAGCGAACAAAACAATGTAGTCGACTTTTTAATTGCCGATGAACAAAATTTGCGAGATATTGCCTGCGGACATAATGATAAAACCAATCCGGCACTTTTAGGTTGGCGATATGAAATTTTCGGTAAATACGCCCTTGCTTTCAGAAAAGGAAAATCAAGCCTCAGTTATAGCACCTTAGAAAAGAAAATTGTGTTTAATCAAAAATAATAAATATCTTTATATTTTATAATTACTCATTTTCATCAACTATCGCCTCAGAATATCATAATAAAAACACAACAGTATACCTCAAATTTGATTCACCCCAAAATAAACACACTTTAAATTTGCAAAAAAAAACGGTTTATGATGCGATGTGAAAGGTAAATTTTTGACCTTTCAAATGTACTTAAACTTAAATTTTGTAAAGGATACAAATTATGAGAAAATATTTTCTTACTACAGTTGTAACTCTTTTGTCTGCAACAAATGTAAATATATATACATATGCCTCAACTACTTTTAATACCAAAGCAAACATATTAATAACAGATACTATTGAATGTACTTAAGATTTAGACTTCAGAACTATTATGGTACAACGCTTAGGTACAAAATCATCAACAGCTACTATTTATGCTAATGGTGCTTTTATTATTGGAGGAAAACTTTACATAAAAGAAACTCTTGACACTAATCATACTGATTGAAATTTTCCGGTTAGTATTTATGTTATTCGAGAATAATATTAATAATAAAGTTAAACCGGCACAAGCCGGTTTAACTTTATTATTATTTATTACAAGCTTTGCTGAAAACCCCCATTTTAATGGGGGTTGAAAGTTTCCGACGACGATGTTATAGTAGGGTATGGAATTTGTACAGAGTCAACATAGTGTATACAGACTGAGCTACCATGTGGTATGGGTTTGTAAA